>JAIRTQ010000091.1 GCA_031254835.1 Puniceicoccales bacterium
GGTTGACACGTTTGCGCGGGGGCACAAAATCCTTTGGTCCGATTTTCGTGTCATGCCCCTGCCAATGACACGAAAAAAGTGGGACGGGAAAGAACCTCTTTGCTTTGAGGGGTCCTTTGTTTTTGCCCACATCCCGGGTCCAAGAGAGGGCGAGGGCGTGAAATGGGTCTACCACAGCGGAGGCAACGATAGCCCGGCGTTTATAGAAAGGGAATCTCGAGCCCTTGTTGCCACATGGGGAATGCTTCCCGTCCACGTAGAGCATTATGCGCCGGAGCCCGTGGAATAATTTTTTGGGATCGGGGGTCCTCATTCAAGCTGGGCCTGCACACGGGTTCTAGCGCCGCATTAGAAAAGACAGTTTAGCGAAAAGTTCGCTACGCCGAAGATTTCCTTTTGGGAATAGGTTCCGGTTACTTCCGCACAAAATTCCCACTGCTCGCCGAGGAGCGTGCGCAATCCAACCGCTCCAATGACGGCATTCCTGCTGTGGTAGGAGGTCGTCGCCTGCCAATCCTGGGACGCGGCCGTAGAGCGCTGCAAGGGCTGCCATTCCCACCCGAAGCGCCCACACAAACGCAGGCCGACAGCGGAGGTGACAGGGCGAGGTTCTACGGTAATACGGAAGCCCGCCCGCCCCGTGAGAAAGTCATGGCGCATTTGCGGAATGTGCACAGTTCCGCCAGCCACGCCTTCATCGTGCGCCCGCTGGCTCACGTGGTCGTATCGGAATTCCGCCCACGGACCCATCAACACGGGCCCGCCCGAGAGAAGATCTTTGGCGATCCCTACCTCGCTAAAAAGCCCTAAATCGTAGTACCTTGTTGGACTCTTTTTCCCGCGACCATCCCCATCGTAGGGGTCGTTAACGCCGATGCCGCAGCCGAACAAAATCTGCAAATCAAGTGGGCGGCGACGGTAGCCGGCGTGACCGTAGATTGCGGCAAATTCGGCTACACACTCCTGCCGGAAAACATTTTTATCTTTTCCTGCATCATTTTTCATCGAAATCCGGACGTCATCGCAGCCATAGCCCAAAAGGACGGCGCAGCGGATTCGGTCCGCCGGCAAATCAGTCACGTAGCCTTCTCCAATGAGCACCCCGAAAAAGCGATCTCGCCGCGCAAATTCATTCTTTTCTTCCGGATCATGGCAAAAAGTCCCGCCAAAAATACTTCCAAATAAGCCATTTCCCGGAGCATCTATCATGTGCTGGAGGGCGGTCCGGCCACACACCTCCAACAGCTCCCCTTTTGCTTGGGCTAAAATGCCTTCCTTTAGTACGAAGTCAGCTTGCGCTTCGCTGCCGCCGGTTCCGCCACCTTCATTGGAAAAGAATTGATCGATAAAATCTTGAAATTCTCTCTTGCTCAGAAATGTGTTCGTCTGCTGGGTCAAGAGACTCAACGCCGATTGCAGCTCGGTAACGGAACCCGTCAGCTTGGCATTCGCTTTTTTCAGCTTCCTTAAATTTTGATTCGCGGCCGATAGTGCACTCTGGGTGGCCAGCGTTTCAATTCTTCCCTCTAGCTCTGCTAGAAGATCTTGAATCGCGGCCGATAGTGCACTCTGGGTGGTCAGCGTTTCAATTTTTTCCTCTAGCTCTGCTAGAACCAATAGTGCACTCTGGGGGGCCAGCGTTTCAATTCTTCCCTCTAGCTGCTCTGCTAGATCTCGAACCGTGGCCAACAGATCGCTTTGGGAGGCCAGCGTTTCAATTTTCCCCTCTAGTTCTGCTAAATCTTGAACCGTGGCCAATGTTTTGCTTTGGGAGAGTAGGGCTCCGCTCTTTGCCAAAGCTTCCATTTTTTGCTCAAAATTTTCGGCGGACAGTTTCAACTCCTGTAGTTGACCCTCAATTTGCCCCATGCGCCGCTCGAGCTCTCTTCCGAGAGAGAAAACTTTTCGGAGGGCCTCAAAAGAATGGGGGAACGCTTCTTCGCAAATCATTAGTCCGCTAAAATCTGCATATCTGCACCAAAAAAGACCGGCATCGGCGACAGTCGCCAAGGAGGTAAGACTCTCACCATTGTCGTGCCGACGAATGAACGCTTTTGGCCCATCGGGAAGAATGCTTATCCGGTAGCAGCCGTCGGTACCCGTAACGCGCGCCCCTTCTTGCAGTGTTCCTCCAAATACATCTTGCGCCGTGAGCGCCCCATTTGCCATTAGGACGAGAAAGCCGAGCGGCAGCGCATTGCTTGAAGAACTTCCCAAGATGTACTGGGCGCTATCCTCTGCAAAGATTAGGTTGGCATTCTGCTGAAACGTGATCCAACCGTCCGTAGGACACGGACCTACGCACTCTATTCGACCCGAGCGACGGAACGGAAATGGGGTTTCCAAATCGCAGAAAGAACCGTCTAGGTGTAGGATCAGGCTCTCGCCGTCGCCAACCGTAAGTCGGCCTTTGGGGACGAAGCGTTCGTGGCTTATGACAAGATTATCCCCCTGCGGGAATAGGCAGCTGGGACTGGCTGCGATGGCCGCCGCAGCCGCCTGCTGCTGGGACATCGCCATCTCGACGGCCAACGCGGTAGCAGCGTCGGATCCGCTACTAAGCACGAGCCGGCCGTTAAAAATTTCCAGCGCAGTCCAATCCTGTACGGGTCCGAAACAATTCACCGTCCAGTCAGAATCGATACGCATGGTAGCTTCCGCACTTATCGGCGATCCGACTGCCCGCGCCACGGCGCCAAGGATATAGAGCGTTCCCTTCATCCCGAAGGTCTCCCCTCCCGAGAAGATAGATTCTTCCGTTTCCCTGTTACGGGCGCCCTCATTCGGAAATGCTGGCATCCGGCCCACGTTTAGCTGAAAGTTGGGCCCAATGGCAATTGCGCGGGGCCAAGAATCCAATTCTTGCGGTGAAAATTCCTCCTCGGCGAGCTCCAGAGAGACGCTGTCGCTTTCTAGCTGAGGAGCGGACCTCAGCCGCAGCGCGGCCACGACAGAAGTGCCGGGACCTCGGAAGTAAAAACGCATGCCCTCGGAACTACTTTCGCTGGACCCGTTCCGATAGCCGCCGAGAGTGCCCAACAGGACCTTTTCCCCGGGCCCGCCATAGCCGATAGCCGTGATGTTCTCTCTCCCGATAAAGTCTATGGTCCAATTACACGCGAGCGGATCGGCCCATTCCCCTCCGATTTCCGGCACGCCAAAAACGGCAGCGGCACAGCGGGGAAGAAAGGATTGAGAACTTGTTTCTCCTTCGACTGCCATCTCGGATGGCTCCCCACCCGCCGGGAGTTGTGACTCAGAATCGCCCTCAACGATTGCGACGGCGGCCAACATATTCTCGCCATCAAACCTTCCAGTCCAGTTGCGAAGGACCGATCCGGCGGTGGCATTTTCTGGTAGTTCCACGGACCCAGCCCCGAAAACGGTTGCTCGACTTGCATCACAGGAACGTGCATAGGCGCAGGCGGCAGACTGCTTCACCCTTTCTAAGGTCCAGCCGCAGCCGATGGAACTTTGCAAAAAAGACTCCGGTAAAATCTTCCCGAACCCAAAAACCGCCGCGCAAGCGTTGGAGCCTTTGGTGTCCGCGGCGCAGGAAAACAGCGAATCGTCGTGGCCCTCCACCAAAATCTCGCTTCCTTGCGCCTCACCAGCGGGCGACAGAGCGGGGATCCCGACCACGACCGCATGGGCCCCTCCGTCCGTCTCAGAAACGCCCCCCGCGTAGGCCGACATTACCACAGAGGCCCCAGGCTTCATGGTAAAATTCTCTAGTCCGGTCAAATCGCACGCCGCGCAGGATCCGCTTTCACCCTCCGCAAAAACCCGCGCCGAGAAAGTGCCAACCGTTGTTATCGCTACTTCCGTTCCGTCCGTACCAGGTGTGCTAGATGTGCCTGCGCGCAGTCCATAGCCGTCGCTGCCCCTGATGTCCGCGCCCTCCGCGGCAAATATAAACTCCGTTCTTTCGTTTGGCGAAAAAATTTGGGCACCGGTCCCACCGCCGTTAATATTTATGGTACCTCCGTAGGCAGACCCTTGGACGAAGGGTATTAGCCACGGCAAGAGAAGAAAAAGGAAAACGGACCGATTCTTACTTCCCTCGCGGCCAAGCACGTCCACCTCGCGGAGTTTGAGAAACCCACCTCGCTTTTACAACTATTTTTTAAACCGCTCTCTCGTTTCTTTTTTTAAGTCGTTCGGCCTCAACGTCGCATCCGTCTGCCGGCTAAGGAGGAAATGTGTCGGTCAAATCTAGCGGAAACAAGAAACTGCGCACCCCGTCGCCAAAAAAGCAGTCGCAGCGGAAAATGTTCTCTTGGTATCGGCTCAAGGAAAGCAGATTGCCGGACGTAGAAGAATTTTCGCGAAAGGAAAGGGCTCCGCTGCCGTCACGGAAGGGGCTTAGCTGGCAGACCTCGCCGGGAGCGGGCCGCCGCTCAGACAAAAACTGCGCGAGGCCGTGGCAGATATCCGGCAAGGACGCACGGGAAAGGAGAGCGCTGCCTTTCCGTTGAAAATGAATCATGGCACCGTTCGCCAGTAGCAGCAGTGGCAGCAGAATAACTAGCGCCACGGCCACTTCCAGCAGCGTAAACCCGCTAGGGCGTCTCCACGAGAACCGTTCCATGGCGTGATAGGGAAAATCGGCGGATGGAAGGGACCCGATCCGGCGATCGCAGGACGATCCCGAGGCCCTCTTCTTCCAACAGGCGGGAGGCGGGAATGGCGTACCAGAGGCCCGGAAAATCCGCCAGCGGGCCAAAAGGAACGGCGGCGCCGAAGTCACTGCCCATTTTCGTGTCGGGAAGCGCTATCGAGCCAAAATTTTGCAGCCGCAAATGAAAATTCGTCGCCACTTCCGGACGTCCATCTCCTTCCGCCAGCAGCAGTTCCCTCAGCTCTCCTGAATCCTCGGAACTGCTCCCGATCAGCAAAAAAAAGTGCCCCGGGTCTCGAAATTGGACCTGCTCCACGACGCTCTGCAGGTAGCTCCGAAGCAGTTCCGCAGTTCGGCGAAATTCGCCGCCGCCATGTCTGGAGCGCAATGCACCAGCAGAAAAAAAAGTAACTAGCGCCAGCAGAAGCAGCAGCTCCAAAAGCGTAAAACCTCTCCGGTCGAAGACTTCGCTCATTGCCAGCTGGTCCCACGGCGGTTCGGCCGGTCGGAGAGGCTCCAGAGCACAAATGACTCCGACACACCCTCTTCCGGAACTAGGTCCCGGATTTTTTCCGGAAAAGCTTCCTTGGGTACGGCGAGCCGCCCCTTCCGCCGGCCCATGGCATAGATCTCACCGCTGCCAAAGGCATCCGCCAGCCGTCCCTCGCCGTCCTTTTCGTCCGCACGGAAAACGTAGAAGCGCACGTTGTCAGGATTTAGCGGGTCTGCGGCCCCATCTACGCCCTGCAGCGCCCCAAAAAACTGCTCCCCTAGAGTGGCTACCGGCACGGGAACCTCGGGGGTGCTAAGAAATTTCGGCGGCTGGCCGTAGTGCAGGGCGTAATCCTCCAGCGCCATCGCCAGCCCATGGAGCTGGATCCTGCTCCGCTGCCGCATGGAAGAGACGCGGGCGGCGCCCAGCGATGGTAGGAGAAGGCCCATCAGCAGCCCAATTATGGCCAAAACGCAGAGCATTTCGATGAGCGTAAAAGCCTTCCGCTGCCACCGGCGCCCCATGGGGGACAAACATGGGCCCCTGCCTGAAAAAAGCAAAAAAGAAGAGGAAAAGATATAAACAAAAAATGTTGACAAGCCGGTGGATAACCGGTGGATAACTTTTTACTCACTTTTTATCCCCAAATTTATCCACACCCCCAAGGTCTACAAGCCCTAGTCCCATGCC
>JAIRTQ010000033.1 GCA_031254835.1 Puniceicoccales bacterium
AAAAGACACGGATCGAGGAAATAGCGATGTGAAATTGCGAAGTAACGTCCTTCATCTGGGCGGCTGCCTGGCCCACCGCCTTTTGCCGATCGGTCCGCTTGCACTGGGAGTAGATCTTACCGTTTTTTACAGTCAAATCGCGACGAAGGCATCGAAAAATGACACGGTTTCGACCCCAAATGGCTCCTTTGGGAAGGACTTTGACTCCGTCCGAAATTGGCGGGCTATTCCTGGCGTTTTTGTAGCTTTTCAGGGCCCTGGTCACGTGGGCTGCCGTGCCGGAGGTCGCTGGGTCTGGGATATGGGAAAGCGCCCCACCTTTCCTAGGCTGGCTCCCAATGGTTTGGATGATGCCGAATTTGTGGATAAATGGAATGACTGGTTGGTTTCAAAGACGGGGCCCAAATCCGGCTACGGTGAAGTGGAATTGGCGATTTCCGCAAATTCAAGCCACGGTTTTTTCGGAGAATTGGACGCCGTTGCCTGCTACAGGCGGAACGTGGGCCGGCTATCTCTAACTGTCGGCAGGGATTTTTAATCAGAGCTACGGCAAGCATTCGCGATGGCTAACCTGTGGTTGACTATTGCAGTTTTAAGTCCACCATCAATGATGGCCCCATTCCGTTGAAATTCGTCTTCTATCCTGCTTACAAAATATAGCAAACTATCTCCTAATTCTTTCGGCAAAACACTATTATTCCTCGCTTTTTCGGAAAGTTTTGTGAGACGGGCCGTCTCTCGTTCAAAGTATGCCGTCCAGTCATCATTATTTGCATTTTCCGGGATACTGTATTTTGCAGCCGCGAGATCCACCCCGTCATGAAGTTCTTCGCAGATTTGCGAATTATAGTCCCTTAAAAAGGCTTCATATCGTCCTGCTTCGTTCCGGAGCTCCCCAAGACGTGGGCGCAATCCATTTTCGACATCATTCGCCGGTGGCGGGCCCTGACCGGGAACAAATTGGGCGTACACTGGCTCTTGCGGATTGGATTCACTGGAGGCTAACGCTACAAATGTGAGTCCAAGACATGGAATGAATACCGCACAAGAACAAATTAGTGCGATTGCAGTGCCGCTGAGTAAATGAATGCCAAACGCTAGGGTAGCCACTATAATTGTGGCCGTGCCCAGAAGGAGTATGGCAAATGCAATCTTATTCTCCTTTGCGAATTCTTTTACGTAGGAAAGGATCTTCCCAAGGGGATTCAGCGCGCCGTTCTTATCGTAAACGAACCAGCGAAAAAATGTTCTTACGCCGTCGAGAAATTTCGTTGCTCCAAGCTTCCCCCCTCCCGTGGAAACTTTGGCGGAAGCAACTGCCGCTACGGTGCTCAACGACGGAGGCGATAGCGGTGGCAAACCTAGACTCACTCTGGCTATTTTAGGACGGAATTCTATTCCGTAAATAATTAACTGTCATCGGCGCGGCTTTTCTGGCATGCAAGAGAGAGATAAAGAAATTTTACGCAACAGGGCCGATATCTCAATGAAAAAATCGGCCACTGCTGCCGGCCCTATGGCGTCGGCCGTTCGGGCAGAAATGCTTGATAATGGTTGCCGGTATGATGGAGTAAAATGGTCTCTTTGGCGATTTCTAGAGGTCCAACACTTCCGTCTTTCCCAAAAGCCTGAATTCCGCATTGTCTGCCAGTAGAATACACGACTATGTCCTTTTCCAGGAGAAGCGCCAAGATGGCCAGGTCCGGCGCATCCGCCGAATGGCCGCTGCGACTACTGAAACGGGCAACGTGGAAAAGCGCTTGAATGCAAGTAGGAAAAGGCAGATCGGCCGGAAGAGACAAATCATTTCGCAGCTGATTCCCATTATCACATGTTTCGCTCGCAATCAGGCTGCAAAGTTTGTCAGTGAAAAGCACTGACTCAAAATTCAAAAGAAAGAATGCAATTAAAATCAACGGATAATTACACTCATCCACATCATTTTGAGGCAGGGCTTCGAGGATCTGTATGGCCCTTTCCACATATGCCGTCCGCCCATCATTATCGGCCCTATTCATGATGTGACTATAGATCAACTCACCCACGGTCACCTTGAGGCGTAATTTGCGAATATCATCAGGAGGTCCATTACTGTCACATTGAACTCTCGCATGTTGAAAGCCCGCAGTCCATTTCTCCGCCTCATTGCCATCTGGCAATTGGACATCTTGTCCATCATGCTCAGCTGCTAAGCTAGAAAAATAGGCCGCTTGGCCAAAGGCATACTGGCCAGCATCTTCTTCCCCCTGGCTTACTGCAATTGTTTTCCTGTTTCCATCCGCCGCAGGAGAAAATCGTTTTTCGTGTTCTGCAATTGCAGCCAATATGTTGCCTTTAATTGCAGCCGTAAGTGGACCGCTGTATGTGCCTCCGCATATTTCGCGCAAAAAATGTTTCATTATGCCTTTATCTGATTCGGCGATCGTACTCCCACATATCGCATTCTCATATAACTCAAATGCAAAGTCCAATTCCTTTTTGCGCAACATGTCACATTTCTCCCGAGAAGCTCCCGGCTTTTTACCCAAACCGGCTAAAAGGGACGCATAGAGACAGCCATTCGTTCCACCGCCGGATCCACAATCCCGAAGAATCATTTCGCAGCCATGAACCTCCTTAGCCTTATCTAGAAATTGCTGCATTGCCCCGAAATTCGGCGGATTCTGCGGGAGTGTCGTTTTGCCGCCATCCCCACTCGCACTCGCTCGCGCTCGAGGTGACGCATCTTGCGCCGATGTCCCTTTCCTTCCATCTACTGCCGCGGCAGTGAACAGCCAGCCGAGGCGGAAACTGTTATGCTGCACCTTGTTATAGATGGCACGACCCAGCGCTATGGGGAAAAGAACTACGGAAATGATTGAAAAAACTACATCCAACACGACAAGCAGGTTCGTAAAAGCAATGCCCTTGCCGTTCGTGGAGGCATCGTACAGAACGGACAAATCGGAAACCGCCGTGAGTCCGGACTTATTCCGTGGCGCGGCAGGGACTGCATCCGTTTTCGCGTGTGGGCTTGTAGTGGAATCGACTGACATGAACTCGATCTAATACGGCTGTTTGAATTTGTCAATAATCACATTAGTTTGCCAGCTCTTACGGAATTGTCCGGCTGCGATTGGGCCTAAAAAGCTCAATAAATCGGACGAAACTAGCCGATGATCTTGCCGGCTAATGGGAACATTTGGCCGTTGCGGAATAGGGAAATTTGGCCCGTGCTCTGCGAAACGACGATGATGAGGCAGTCGTGGGCATAGGTGAATGCGGCCGCCGCCGTGTGCCTTGTGCCCAGACCGCCTTGCAAAACGACATTGCTGCTGTCGGGCACATTTACCATCACGCCGGCCGCCTCCAGCGTGCCATCGCCGGCTACGATAAAGGCGCCGTCCAGGGAGGCAAATTCCTTTACCGTTTCATCCATGAAGGGATTGAGCAGATTCCGCTCTCGGCGCTCATAGCCGTAAAATGGATTCAGCACTAGGGGACGGTAATAGGAGCAAAGTTGCTCGTTTTTCCCGATTACGAACATCGCTCCAATCGGATGCCCTTCGCGGCCCTCCAGAGCGATTTCGTGCGCAATGGCAACAAGCCGCTCGAACACTTCCGGCTTCACGTCCTTCGGAATGAGACCGCGACGCGCGTTGAAAAGGGCTCGATACTCCTCGGCAACGGAGAGGATTAGGAGACTGTCCAGCCGCTCGCTACCCCTAAGTCCACCGATGCAACAAACTTTCTCGTCCAGTCGCAAAAGATTGCGACTCAAAGCAAGCAAGATCGCACTGCGCAGCTGCACGAGCCGATGCTCCGAGTAATTGGAAACACTAAGAACGGGCAGCGCCAGCACGTTTTCTCCATTAACCGCCATATCTTGTTCGGAAACCACGATGCACTTCATTCCATCAAAGTGACTCATATGGTCCCGCCAGTTTTGAATGGCGTCGGCGAAAAATAGGATGCAGGTGCAGCGCGACGCGACGGCCAAGTGGAAAGCTTCCCGTAGAAATGACGCAACCGAAGAAGAGTCTTTTTCCGTCGGCTGGACGACACATTCCTGAAATGTTTCTACGACCGTCCTCCGAAAGGATTCGAGGGTCTGGTGCCGTAACAGTGAGTACATTCGTTCTGTGTCGTGGAGCGTACGCATCAGCTGAAGCACTTCCTCTTGGCCACCCTGCGCTCCAGCTCCGAGCAGGAGAAATATCAGAAGGCGCACGTCTTTTTTCGCCGAAAGGCCATTCGGGCAGCGGCCAATGGCGGCCATGTAGGGCCAATCCGTGGAGATTGGCATGCAGACGATCGCGATGCCATTGGGCAAATCCCAGCAGCGCGGCAACGGCCGAGTGGACCAAATTTTTTCACAGTCGATTCCTTCCCGCGCGAGCACTCCTGTGAACGTGCGGAAAAGCTCTTCCGCTGCCTCTTCCAATGTGGAGCCGCTAATGGTAATAGCTCGCGCGCGCGAAAATTTCCTATTGGAAGAGGAAAACATCGCGATAGAATACATCATCCTTCGTTTGGAGGACAAGTATTTCCATTGCCTCTCGCGATTTTTTTTGCAAAACTCCGCAAAAATTTCACTTGCCGAAGTGACCCTCTTTATCTCCTCGGCAATGTTTTTACATTGCGTTTTTCTGAAAAATTTCTATGCCGTGCCCGTGGCTGAGGGGGGTGAAAGCTGGAAGCAGCTAATGAAAAATCGGGCCGTACAAGCAGCCCAACTTTTAACTCAAAAATTGTCCAAGCAGACTAAACCCGGCTTCGACGGAAAGAACGATTTACAGTACGGGGTACTGCAGGAACTCCAAAGCGTGAAGGGAAACGTCCAACGCTTCGTGGAGGGGGAAATATTCGGACATATGGGCAAATTGGTGGGACGCAAAGATCATCTTTTAGCCGACGAACTGGCCAAATCCCGCAAGGGGCTGGACTGACGAAAGTGCGCTGGGTCTGCCTGCTTCTGGCGATTAATTTGGCCGTCGGGACCGCCCTATGGGCTTTTCGCATCCACGACCCAGCGGCGTCATCGAAAAAAAATGTGCGCGGCGAAATGGCACTTCGCCGGCTGCGCTTTGCCGATGGCGGCGAAGCGCTAGGGCAGGGGGACAGCTGGCAGCTGCTGTCGCCTTTTTGTTGGCCCATCGATCCGCTGCGGATGGAGGCGGCGATCGACCACATGCGGACGACTGCGGAGAATGAACGCCCTGTGAATTTGCGCTGGGAAGAGGTCTTGGACCGCCGTCTACTGCGGATGACGGATCAGCCGGTCCGTCTACGGCTAGCATTCGGAGAAAAAGTTTTTCTCCTGGAGCGACGTGGAGAGCAGTGGGTCCTGCTGCCGCGCTGGCCCATTGACCGGGAAGCGCTGGAGGACTTGCTCCATAACCTGTCCCTGCTCTCCTTCCGGACCATCGCATTCGACCTGGAAAACGGCTGCCGCGGAGAGCCTCAGCTGGCCATCGCCGTCGAGGGTCCATTCCCCGACCAGCGGGAAAGGATCGAAATTTTTTTAAATGGAGGGACCGCCGCCATTCCTTTGCCCGACGGCCTCCACGCCGAAATTTCTCCCGCCGTTGTCAGCTCTCTCCTAGAACCTTGCACCCGCCTCCGTTCCAAAAGAATCTTCCAAGATCTGGCAGGACAGCGCCTGCTCTGGCGGGACGGCGAGAGCCTCCTGCTGGTCTTAGAACGACAGGGCGAGGATGTTACACTTTTAGATCCGAACGAGGCCATCCCCATTCTCGGCGGATCGAAGGCGGTAGGAGTGGCGAAACGTATGATGGCCCTTCGTTGGACCGATCTGGTGCTGGAAGAAATTCAGCCGCCGGATCTGGGACTCTACCGGCTGGACCGTCCTATCAGGGAGTTAGAAGTGGACGGGCGGCGCCTACTCCTCGGCCGTTCGAACGGTCCTATCACCTATGGCCACGTGGCCGGTTCCGGAGCCATCATCGCGATCGCAACGATCGACGTTGAAGAAATTGCCGGCGAAATGGCTAGCCTAGCGGCGGCCCGCTAAAAAAGACGCGCCGAGCGATGCTGCGCGATGAAGGCTAATTTCACTGAAAAATACGATGGAAGAACCCCACCTTCTTCACGCTCTTTTGACCCATACTTTCCGCAAATGTTTCCAGTTTTTCTCTTTGAACTTTTGTCAATTTTTCAGGCACCTCCACATGTGCCTGTATGAAATGGTCCCCCCGCTGATTCCGCCCTACAACGGGCATCCCTTTTCCTCTCAAGCGGAAGGTGGTCCCTGACTGCGTGCCGGCCGGAATTTTCAGTATGCCACTGCCGTCTATGGTGGGGACCTCTATTTCCCCGCCTAAGGTCAAAATGGTAAACGGCGCGGACACGGCGCTATGGAGGTGTGCGCCCTGCCGTTGGAAATTTCGTTCTTCTTGCACATGGACGGCGATATAGAGATCTCCAAAGCGACCGTTACGAGGATCGCCATTTCCTTCTCCGGAAGAGCGGAGATGGGTCCCATCTTCCACGCCGGCAGGAATTTTAACGCGAACCGAATGAGAGACGGTCGTCGCTCCCGTCCCGTCGCATTCGCCGCAAGGGTTGGTCACCATCGTCCCGCTTCCGTGGCACTTTTGGCAAGTTTGGGACATTTGGAAAAAGCCCCGATTAAAAAATACGGAACCCTGCCCGCCGCATGCGCTGCAGGCTTTCGGCCGAGAACCATCCGCGCTGCCCGTCCCCTTGCATTTTTTGCAGGGCACGCGGCGCCGGTAGCGGACCGTTCGTTCGGTACCGGTGAAGGCCTCACCGAGAGAAATCTCTACGGCGCCGCGGAGGTCGTAGTCCGTCCGCGTCTGCCCTGCCTCCGCCGCCCCGCCGAAGAGGCCGCCCAAATCGCCAAAGACTTCTCGAAAAACGTCGTACTGGTTCCGAAATCCGTTGCCGAAGTTGACTCCACCCGAGCCGGGAGATGCCCCACCGCCCGGCTGAAAGGCCGCACTGCCGTATTGGTCGTAGGCAGCCCGCTTTTTGTCGTCGCTGAGCACCTCGTAGGCCTGGGATATCTCTTTAAACTTCTCCTCGGCATTTTTGTCGCCCGGATTCTTGTCTGGGTGATATTTAACTGCCTGCTTGCGGTAGGCCTTTTTCAACTCTTCCTTCGAAACGTTCCGCTCAACGCCGAGCAGCCCGTAGTAGTCACTTCCCATGGCCAACCATCTCCTATGCTATTGGGCGGCTCCTTCAGGAGCGGACTCCTCGTCATTCCCGTCTATCGAATTCGCGCCATCACCTGCCGAAACAACCACCGATGCCGGCCGCAGCAGACGCTGGCCTAGACGATAGCCCTTCCGGATTACCTGCAGCACATGATCCCGCGCCACTTCGTCGCTGGGAATGGATGCAATTGCTTCCGCCCAATTAGGATCAAAGGTCTCTCCTACAGTTCCGAGAGCCTCCACGCCCCTGCGGGCGAGTAGCCGCCATAGCTGATCAAAAATCATGGTAAAGCCGCTAAGTACTTTTTGATCCGCATCTTCTGCGGCCTTCAGTCCCAGCTGGAAGTGGTCTAAGACAGGTAGCAGCTCCTCCACCAGCGACCCGCAAGCCCTCTCCACCAACTCTTCCCGCTCTCTTTCCATCCGCTTGCGGCAATTGTCCTGATCTGCTCGAGCTCGCAAAAGGGATTCCTCCAATTCCACAACTCGTGCCCGAAGAGCATCATTCTCCATCGCCGCCGCGGAGCACAAATCGCCATCTATTTCCTCCGGAACAACTTTCTCTTCCGGTCGCTTCTTCACGGTCTCTTTCGCCATGATCTCAGTCCTTAAGCGGTTTTTCACTACCGATGGCGGTAGAGCTGTAAACGAAAAAGTGGCCACTCGCGCCAACTTTGCCACTTTTCATCGGTGGCGCCGACTCTTCGATCAGCCCGTCTGCAAAGATAGAAAGTCATTGGATTCTTCTTCTTCAAAATTTGAAATCTCCTCCAGCATAGACATTTTCTGGAAAAATATAAGGGGGAATGTAGGTTTACTTTGACGTATCCTTTACGGCGTGTAAAATTTTTTACCGTAAATGAGCTCCTCTTCCACTTTGGCCGAAAAAGTCGAACGCAGACTGAATCAAGTCGTTGAATCAGTGAGTGGCGGATCTGCCGTCGGAAAAGCGGCGATTGTCACGGCGGTAACTGTTTTAGAGTTCATTGCGACCGGTCCATTTACGATAGTTGCTTGGATAGCGGCACGTGTCATCCTGGCATGCAAATTCAACGGAAACGATTGCACGAGTACCCAGCAAACGACCGAGCAAATACTGCGGGCGTTCGTCTGTCTGGTAGAGTGGGGTCCTCGTTCGCTTTTCCACGTATGGCGCTTTTCCACGCTTGGATAGCTGCCGACAGTTAGAAACAAGACGACGCTCTCCAATGAAAACAGCCAAACCAACCCCTTCTGCAAACCTCGCACCTTTCACATCCCCCGATGGCCGGAGCTAAAAGCTCCGGCCACGCCAACCGACGGATTTGTGCAAGCGGATCAGTAGTCCATTCCGCCGCCGGGCATCCCGCCGGCTGCGGCCGCCGGCTTCTCCTCCGGCTTTTCCGAGATCATACACTCGGTGGTGAGAAGCAGGCCGGCCACAGAGGCGGCATTTTGCAGGGCCGAGCGAGTGACCTTGGTGGGATCGACCACGCCGGCTTTGATGAGATCTTCGTGCTTCCCGGTGGCCACGTTGTAGCCCATGGCGCCCGACTCGCCCATCACTTTTTGGACAATGAGAGCGCCCTCCACGCCGGCATTGGCACAGAGTTCCCGTAACGGTGCTTCGATGGCCCGTCGGACAATCTGCGCGCCGATGTGCTCGTCCCCGTCCAGCTGGAGTCCATTGATGGCGTTGGCTATGCGGAGCAGCGCCACTCCGCCGCCGGCGGAGATTCCCTCCTCCACGGCCGCACGGGTCGCATGGAGCGCATCCTCTACGCGCATCTTTTTCTCCTTCATCTCCGGCTCTGTCGCCGCGCCGATATTAATAACTGCCACGCCGCCGGATAGTTTTGCCAACCGTTCCTGGAGCTTTTCCTTATCGTAGTCGGATGACGCGTCCTCGATCTGCTTCCGAAGAACCCTGATGCGACCCTGGATGGCATCAGACGAGCCGGCACCCTCCACGATTGTGGTATTTTCCTTATCCACAGAAACCCGCTTGGCTCGGCCCAAATCGCTTAGCTGCACATTTTCCAGCTTAATGCCCAGATCTTCGCTGATGCACTTGCCATTGGTAAGAATGGCGATGTCTTCCAGCATGGCCTTGCGACGGTCGCCGAAGCCGGGCGCCTTCACCGCACAGACCTGCAATGTGCCGCGCAGTTTGTTTACCACCAAGGCCGCCAGCGCTTCGCCTTCCACATCTTCTGCCACGATGAGTAGCGGCTTGCCGGATTGTGCGACGGTCTGCAGGATCGGCAGCAGGTCATTCAGCGAGCTGATCTTTTTCTCCGAGATGAGCACGTAGGCTCCCTCGAGGGAGCAGTCCATGGACTCCGAGTTGGTTACGAAATAGGGACTCAAATAGCCCTTATCGAACTGCATGCCCTCAACCACTTCCAGCGTCGTGTCGATGCCCTTGTTCTCCTCCACGGTGATGGTGCCGTCCTTACCCACCTTCTCCATGGCGTCGGCGATGATGCGGCCAATCTCCTGGTCCCAATTGGCGGAAACGGTGGCGACCTGTCGAATCTCTTCCTGGCTCTCTACCGGCTTAGAATTTTTCTTTAAAACTTCCACGCCCGCTTCCACGGCCCGATCGATACCTCGCTTCATGTAGATGGGGTTAGCACCGGCCGCCACATTCCGCAGGCCTTCTCGGTAGATGGCCTCCGCCAAGACAGTCGCTGTCGTTGTGCCGTCCCCGGCGTTGTCGGCGGTCTTGGAAGCCACCTCGCGAACCATCTGGGCCCCCATGTTCTCGAAGGGATCTTCCAGATCGATCTCCTTGGCCACCGTCACGCCGTCTTTTGTCACTGTCGGTCCGCCAAACTTGCGGTCGATTAAAACGTTACGACCCTTCGGACCCAGCGTCGCCTTTACGGCTCGAGCCAACTGCTCAACACCCCGCAGAATTTTCTTCCGTGCCTCTTCATCAAAAATCAATTGCTTAGCCATTTCTTTTTACTCCAAATCTTTCGGTTAATTCTAGTCTCCGCAACAGCCGCAACAGCAAGACTCACTCTCGCCGGCCAGCACCCCCAAAATGTCGCTCTGTCGCAGAATCACATACTCCTCGCCGTCCACCTTAAACTCGTTTCCGCCGTAGCGACTTATGAGTACCAGGTCTCCTACTCGAACTTCGAATTCGATCTGCTTCCCGGAAGCGCAACCGTCCTTGCAATCATAGATCTTACCGCTGCCCAGAGCGATCACCTCCGCCTCCTGGGACTGCTCCTTGGCAGTGTCCGGAATGACGATGCCGCCCTTAATCTGCTCCGCATCCTTCCTTCTGCGCACCAACACTCTATCGCCGAGTGGCTTAACTAATTTCATCTTCTTGCTCATACTCCTCTCCTCCTCGGGAGGACCCTCGCCGGGACCCTCTCCCGAAATTCTCCGTTACTCCCGCTCGCGCCAGCGCTAGCGGGAGAAAATTTCTCTGTCCATAGATTTTTCTATGGGCCTACTTTTTATCGCCGTCTACAACCTCAAAATCGGCATCGACGACATTTTTATCACCGGCTTGGTTGGCCTGTGGACCAGATTCTCCGTCGAAACCGGGATCCGCCGCGGCGCCCTGGCCATCGGCGGTAGGCCCTTGATCGGCAGCGGACTGGGCGTAGATTTTCTGAGCCAGAACCTGCATCGCCTTCGATAGGGTCTCCCGGGCACCGTTCATTTCCGCCGCAGAAGCTTCGCTATTCTCCAGGACCTTTTTGGCGCTGTCGATAGCTCCCTGAACGGACTGCCGATCCTCCTCGGTGAATTTCTCCTTCAGCTCTTCCAGCTGCTTCCCCACCTGATAGATCATGGTGTCCAACTGGTTCCGAGCCTCTGCCTTTTCTTTTCGGACCCGATCATCGTCGGCGTGGGCCTCGGCTTCTTTTTTAAGTTTTTCGATCTCCGCATCCGTGAGGCCGGAGCCGCTGGTGATTGTTACCTTCTGCTCCTTCCCGGATCCCTTGTCCTTTGCCGTGACGTGGAGAATGCCGCTGGCGTCGAGATCGAAGGTAACTTCGATCTGCGGCACACCCCGGGGCGCCATGGGAATCCCCTCCAGTCGAAAATTGCCCAGACTTTTGTTGTCGCAGGCCATGGGCCGCTCGCCTTGCAGGATGTGAATGTCCACCCCCGTCTGACCGTCGGCGTAGGTGGTGAACACCTGGCTCTTTTTGGCCGGTATGGTGGTATTGCGCTCGATCATTGGCGTGCAAACCCCGCCCGCCGTTTCGATGCCGAGCGTCAGCGGAGTGACATCAAGCAGCAGGATGTCATGCACTTCTCCCTGCAGCACGCCGCCCTGAATGGCGGCGCCAACGGCCACCACCTCGTCCGGATTCACTCCTTGATTTGGCGTCTTGCCGGTGAGCTTCTTGGCCGTCTCCACCACCTGTGGGTTGCGAGTCATGCCGCCCACCAGCACCACCTCGCCGATGGCGCTGGCCGGGATTTCCGCATCTTTCAGACAGGCGTTGAAAGGTGCCACCGTCCGCTCTGCCAATTTCCCGCAGATTTGGTTCAGCTGGGAACGGCTTAAATGCACGTTCATGTGCCGTGGCCCGGAGGCGTCGGCCGTAATGAAGGGCAGGTTGATGTCGATTTCCTGGGACGAGGACAGAGCAATTTTGGCCTTTTCTCCCTCCTCCTTGAGCCGCTGGAGCGCCATGGGGTCATTGCGCAGGTTGATGCCGTTCTCCGCCTGAAATTTTTCCACCAGCCATTGGATGATGGCCTCATCCCAGTCGTCGCCGCCCAGATGCGTGTCACCGTTGGTGGCCTTCACCTCGAAGACGCCATCGCCGATGTCCAAAATGGAAATGTCGTAGGTGCCTCCGCCAAGGTCATAGACGGCGATTTTTTCCTCCTTTTTTCTTTCCAAGCCGTAGGCTAGGGAGGCGGCCGTGGGCTCGTTGATAATGCGTAGCACCTCTAGGCCGGCGATCTGCCCCGCGTCTTTCGTCGCCTGCCGCTGGGAGTCATTGAAATAGGCCGGAACGGTGATGACCGCCTTCGTGATCGTTTCACCCAAGTACTTCTCCGCGTCCGCCTTGAGCTTGGCCAAAATCATTGAAGAGATTTCTTCCGGAGAAAAACGCTTTGTCTCGGAACCCGCCTGCACCTCCACGGCCGCGTCGCCGTTGTTGCCGTCCACGATTTTGTAGGGCAGGTATTTTGCCTCCCGCTCCACCTCGGACCGCTTCCGGCCGATAAGTCGCTTGATAGAAAAAATGGTATTGCGCGGGTTCGTGATGGCCTGCCGTTTGGCCGCCTGCCCCACGAGCCGCTCGCCGGTCTTCGTAAAAGCTACCACGGAAGGCGTCGTTCGCGCCCCCTCCGCATTTGGGATGACAACGGCCTTTCCGCCTTCCATCACCGCCATGCACGAGTTGGTCGTGCCCAGATCGATTCCCAGGATCTTACCAGCGCTTCTTTTTTGATCACCCATTCTACCCACCCTTTAGCAATTTTCCTTCCAAACTGGAAAAATTTTCAGTTAGTCTCATAAATACTAGAGGGAGAACGACTTTTCCGGCTCTTGAAATCTCTTGAATGCTATTTGCCGACGCCGGCAAATGAGCCATTCAGCTTCAATTGGCACAATTCTGTCCCATGTTGGCACAACTTCCGTAGCAGCTGCGGTTTTTGTACCGCGCTTGCAAAAAGTTAAGTTAGGTCCCAAAAAATTCTCTTGCGCCGCTAGGCTGGCGAAGATAGCGTAAGACATGGATTTTCAGCGCGGGAGCGGCGTTGGGCGCTACGGGGCCATTTTCAGGCCGGATGATCTCTGCGTCGCCGAGGACAGACAGTTTGGCGCAATGATGGGCTGTCCGGCAAATTCCTGCGACATCCAAGACGAAATTTTTCCTCCTTTTGGGGAGGTTCTTTTTCGCTACTGCCCGTCCACGGACGAAAATGCCAAAGCAAATGGAGCGTCGCCCGCGATGGGCGACGGCGTCCGCTGTGGAACAGCGATCCCGCACGGGAATAGCCTTGGCAGCTAGCAGTTTTTAGGTCGCTACATCTTCTTCGAAGAGCACCTGCAAAAAGACCTTGCAGGCCGCATAGCAGGCCCGTTCGCGCAAAAGGTCACGGCCTGTCGCACTCGCGTCGATCCGTTGAACAATTTTCCGAGTTGGAGTTCGAATGGCTAGCCAAAAGGCGCAGTCTCCACGCGCGAGCCGGCGATCGGTCATTCCGCCCATGGCAATGGAAAAATCGCTCCTCATAAGCTCCCGGACGCCTTCCGCCGCCGCCAAGGCTACTTCTCGACTTGATATGCCAAAATTCTCCAAAAATACCCCGGTGACACCCAATAGGGGCCAGAGGGATGACTCTACGCTGGAAAATACTAACGCGCCGTTTAGGATCCGATCCACCTCCGCTTCGCCGTGCCACAAATTCGAAAGCATGCCGCCGGTCAGCGTTTCGGCGAAGGCGACGGTCTGCCCCCGCCGCAGCAAAATCGCCACACCCATGGCCACCAGGGAAGCAACATTTTCTCCTGCACCGCCTTGAAAGGTGTAATGGGCTCTGTCCGGCGAACCATCGATCGCCCCTATGCCGCCCCGATCCATTTTTCCCTTGACCTCATTCGGTAAAATTGTGCGATGGCCTGTCAAAGCGAAAGTTTTGCCCGGGGGCGTATGGATTCGATCCCGCGAAGCAAGACGGCGCGGCGTGCCGGAGATGGACAGTTGGCTCCGTTATCAATCTGTCCAAATGTCGTAACTGGCAAAAACAAAATCATTAGAGGTCTCAAGTTCGGTTCTTCGGAGCTGGTCCTTGCGGCTGCCTAATATCCTGCCGCTCTCAGCAGCGGCACGTCGCGGGGGCTGACTGCTCGCTAGGCTTTCGCGGCGTACAGCAGCGGGCGGGGCCGGGGGCTGTGCGTACCCACGGTCGCATTTTACGCACTCGCCTCTGCGACCTGGCCACGGCAGATCGCACGGGGTTAAACGAAAGCCGCGGCTACGCACGTAGAAACACCGTCCGAGAGCGCGGGAGACGCGGGTTCGACTCCCGCCGCCTCCACCAGCCAAAATTTCAAAGGCGATGGCTCCCCGCGCCGATTATCTTCTCCTGTGCCAAGATCAAGTGGATGATGCACTAACGCGTTACCTAAGAAAGGGCTTTTTCATAGCTTCATCGCCTCTGTCGTCCCTAATAATTTTGAGCACAGCCTCACGGTCGGATTTCTTTTTTCGCTCCATTGCCGCGCTATTCTGGCTCGTGATCCCGCCGTGGCTTCGAAAATAGCGATAGCCGACATCGGAAAGTGCGCTGTATGCGGCAGCCTCTTTTACGATGAAATAAAAGAGAAGTACATCTTCGCACCACGTGATGTGATTTTTGGCGGCGAAATCTGAACATCTGCTGGCGCTGTCGCGAATGATATCGCCGCGCCACAGGCGCCCCCACAGGCTCCACATCACTTTCTTTTTTTCGATCAAAGCGGGAATTTCTGTCACACTTCTGGCCTCAGCCGTCGGCGGCAAATTGCATTGCCAGAGAGCCAGCGACCGTTCTCCATTTTTTTTACCCATTACGTGTGAAAGAAAACAATGTCCGCGCCGGTTCGCTTGGCCGAGGCAAGGGCCTTTTCGGCAATATTCGGAAAAAGTTCGTCGTCGGAATCCAAACAAAGAATGTATTCGCCGCTGGATGCGAGGAGGGACCGGATGCGGGTGAATAGTAGGCCCCGATTTTTTTCGTTTTCCAAAATTTTAATGCGCGGGTCCTTTTCGGCGTAGGACTTTAAAATTGCGAGGGAGCCATCCGTGGAGCCGTCGTCTACGCAGATGATCTCGATGTCCTTCAGCGTCTGATTGCAGGCGCTATTCAGCGCCGCCGGCAGCCAGGGCTCCACGTTATAGACGGGGATGCAGATGGAAACTTTTGGAGCAGCGATTGCAACGGAAGGGCCAAAAAGGAAGGACACATATGCTAGCGTCCTAACAAGAAAAGTCACCGCGCCAGTGTTCGCATCTGACGGCAAATGGCAAGCAATATCGAACTACACGAAAGATTTCACCATATTCAGCGATAGCGTGCAGAGTCACAATGTGATCAATTAATTACTCGATCGCAACGGCTTGACGTAGGCCCTTCCGCGGATGCTGAGATCTACCCGGTCCAACGGCAGGAGATGGCGTTCCTTGGCGTCACGAAGGATGTACTCCAACTCCTCAAATTGTTTCGGAAGGTCTTCGCTCCGCAGGCGGAGGTGAGCGACTGTGGGACAACGCACTTCGAACTCCTCCAGCTTGCCCGTGCGGCCGCAGGCACTTTCGTCCACGGAAATGGCTGACCAGGTGCCGACCGTTGTTCCGCCGATCTCTTTCGCCTCTTGAAGAACTTTGCACAGCTGGGGCACGAAAAGGAGGGTGGTATCGGCTACGACGGGTAACGAGCAGTGCAACTGCGGCAGTGCCGCAATCGCGTTCTCTTTCAATCCACTGCAAGGAAATACGAAGCCGTCTGAGGAGACAAATAGCCACTCGCGGCTGTTCCGCTGGGACACTTTGAAGAGCGGTGCCCGTTCTAAAATTTTTACTCTCAAGGTGTTTGGGTAGGCCCGTTCCACGTGCGCATCGCGGACCTGGGGACATTTGAGCAGCTCGGTGCGGCAACGATGGATGTCGATGGCGCCGAGACTTGTCCCCCGCGGCAGGCGCAGCAGCTGTAAAACCTGCCCCCGTGGCAGAGTTCCAGACGTTCGGATCTCCACCCGCTCCAGCCGATACTTGGCTGCCAACCGCTGTTCTACGGCACTGCGCAGCTGCCGTGCTCCGAAAAGAATGACGAGGGCGGCGAAGGCAAAAAGGAGCACAACAGCGATGCGTTTCGGGACTGGATGGCCCGCGGACTTCCGCATCATCGCCCGCGGCCGGATCGCACGCCTTGCGGGCCGGCAGGGAGAAGCGGTTTTTGTAGAACCTTTCCCACGCGTTTTCATGGGTAGCGGTAGCGCTGTCGCTCCAGGACCGGATGAATCAACTTTTGCAAACATTCGACGGGAGAAATGCCCGCGCCGACGGCGCAGTCGGGAAAAAAGCTGGTCTCCATAAAACCGGGGATGCCGTTTACCTCTAGAAAGAAAATTGCGCCGTCGGGACGGAGGAGAAAATCCACTCGGGCCCAATCACGACAGTCGCAAAGAGAAAATGCCCGTTCGGCGTAGTTGCGGAGCCGAGCGGTCAGCTCGCCGCCGATGGGGGCGGGGCAGAGATGTTCCGCAGCGCCGGCCACGTACTTCGCTTCGTAGCTTAAAAAGTCCTCGGTGTAAGATATTTCTAGAACGGAAAGGGCCTTCCCGTGCAAAAGCGCCACGGTGATATCGCGGCCCCGACAGAAGGGCTCCACGATCCAGCGACCTCCCTCAATCTGCTCCAGCGTACGGGTCCAGCTGTCCTTGTCGCCGCACGAGTAGCATTGGATGCTGCTGCCCCTATCGTTAGGCTTTAGGAATAGTTCAGAGGCGCCTACGGTCTCGCAAATCTCTTCGAAGGAAGGTTTCTCCTTCTCTGTCGCAGTAAATATGAAGTGGGGAAGAGTGGGAATGTCACCGCCAGCTATGCGCTCCTTAGTGCGTGCCTTATTAATGGTTAGCTCCATGCTGTCTTTGCCGCTTCCCACATAGACAAAGCCGTCCCTATCGAGAAGGGCCTGCAGCCGACCGTCTTCGCCGAATTCGCCGTGAATGAGTGGGAAAATAACCGTATGGCGCGGATCCAGGCCCGGCGGCAAACCGTTGACCTCCAACTCGATGAGTCTGGACGGGAAAAGATTGGCGATGAGCTGGTGCGCATGACGGCCCGACCGCAGAGAAATTTCCCGTTCGCTAGAGATCGCTCCCGACAGAATCAGGACTTCGTAATTTGCATTCAAATGGAGCCCTCCTAGAAATTTGCCAAGTAGCACAGCTCCAACCCTAAGTCAATCTTAAAACATTCCTTAACAGCACGCTTGACGGAAAATGTGAGATTCAGAACATCGGCGCAGGTGGCGCTGCCGACGTTTATTGCAAAATTGCCGTGTTTTTGAGAAATTTGCGCATCCCCTACGCGAAATCCCTTCAAGCCGGCCAATTCGATGAGTTCTCCGGCTGAACGGGATGGGGGATTGCGAAAGAGGCAGCCGGCACTCGGCTCCCGCGGCTGTCGCTCCCGCCGCATTTTTGCCATTTCTTCCAACCTTCGCGAAATGCACTCACGGTCTCCATCCTGCCGGCGCAGTTCCACGGAAACTACGATGGCGCCCTTCGGCAGAGAGGAACGGCGGTAGGAAAATGTCGGCTTCAGGCGAAGCAGTTTTCCATCGCACCGCAAAACGGCAACCTTCTCGACCAGATCGCCGATGGCGGAGCCGAACGCCCCCGCATTCTGAAAAATGGCTCCCCCGACGGTGCCCGGTATGCCGTCGCAAAATTCGTAGCCGCCGATGGCGTTCTCTCCGCAGAGACGGCCGAGGCGGCGCAGAGAAAGGCCGCAGCGAACGGTAATTCCTTCCAGGTGCAACTGATAGCGCTCCCAAAAGGTTCCTCTGAGCCGCAGGACGAGTCCGAAAAAGCCCTCGTCGTCTACGAGCAGGTTTGTGCCGGCACCGAGGACAAAGATGCGCAATTCAGCCTCTTGGGCGCAGCGGATGAGGAGGCGCAATTCCTCCAGCGAACGCGGCTCGGCGAAAAAGCGGGCCGGGCCGCCGATGCGGAATGAGGTGAAGCGGGCAAGCGAAACATTCTCTGTCGGAGCGAGTTGTGGAATAAATTCGCGACAGCGGCGGAGGAAACAGTTTTCCTGGAAACGCCGGCCCGTGACCGACGGGATAAGATTTTTCGAACGCTGCCGAAAGAAGTCCATGCTAGCGGCGTCGAAGATTTTCCAAAATCGCATCCACGATCAATTGGGCCGCATCCCCCGCTTCCGCCCGAAGATGGCCGAGAGCAAGCGTCATCGCCTTCGCCCGCTCCGGCTCCGCCAGGCGCCGCACAATATCTAATAGCTCCCCCATGCGGTCTTGCGGCAAGAGAACCGATGCGCCGGCCGCCTCCATGGTCCGGCCGTTGGCCAGCTGGTGATTTCCCGAAGAAAATGGATAAGGGACGAGCACGTTCGGCAATCCAACGGCCACCAGCTCCGCCAAGGTACCGGCGCCCGCTCGGCAGACTGCGACGTCCGCGGCCGAGTAGAGCAGGGCCATGGCACCGCTAAAAGGCAAGTAGCGCATGGTCCATCGGTTGCCATTTTTATCGCGGCGAAACCGTTCCAGCTCGCCCCCGCCGGGGCCCGTCAGGCAGATCCCGTGAAAACCGTGCGCGGCCAGTTCCAGTTCCCGTTCCACCATCCACCGGGTCAGCATCATAGCGCCTTGACTGCCGCCCACCAGCAGCAGCAGACGGCCAGATTCGGGTAAGCCTAGAGCCCGCCGCGCCTCCACCCTTTCGACCGGCACAAAGTCCCTTCGGAGCGGGTAGCCGGCCGCCACAAATTTCTTATTACGTCGGTAACGCCTTCGTGCCTTCAGGGGCGGCGGAAAAAATGCGCGGCGGGCAAAGGGGCCCAGCAGCCGAGTGGCCTTACCAGGGCGTAAGTTTGATTCGTGCAGATAGATGGGCTTTCTTTGGAAGAGCGCCGCCAGGCCCACCCAGAGGGACGTGAAACCGCCAAAGGCCAACACCGCATCGACTTCTTCCCGCTTCAGCAGCTTCCAGGCCCGAAAAAATCCGTGAAGGCCATTCCAGAGAAATTTCATCAAAAGAACGGGGCGTGGGCTAAATCCACTTCCGGGAATGGGATGAAACCGCAAATTGCCGTAGTCGGCCGCAAGGCGGCCGTCGACCCCTTTTTCACTGATGGCCATGGGGCCACTGTGCCCCAATTCGCTCAACCGCTGTGCAATGGCAATTCCGGGAGACAGATGTCCTCCCGTGCCGCCACAGGCTATCAAAATTCGCACCACGGCTCTCCATTGGGTCCAGTAGGCGCTCCTTTGGCAACGGCAATTTGCGCCGGGCGAGACGCTCAGCGAGCCGGTCGTTCCGCCGAAGACGGTTGGCCACCGACCCGTCGGAGCAGCTCCTGAAAATCCTTCTCGCCCCGTAAAATTTCGATTTCCACACGCAAGTAATAGGTAGTCAATGGATAATATCTATTCGGGTTGAGGCGAACGGCGTCCTTCTCGGTGGTGATGACCCATTCTGCTCCGCGGCTTAGAGCTGCCGTAAAAATTTTCTCTAAATCTTCTTCTTGGAAGCGGTAGTGGTCAGGGTAGCGTTTTTTATACACCAAAATCGCGCCTTCCTTCTCCAAGAAGCGTTCAAAGCTCTCCGGCACGGCGATGCCGCTAAAGGCAGCCAGCCGCCGCCCCGCGAGGGAAGCGAGCGGAATCGGCCCGCCCGTTCCATGAACTTCGCAGAGCCGTTTCGGG
>JAIRTQ010000074.1 GCA_031254835.1 Puniceicoccales bacterium
CATGGCAGCGAGCAATTCTTCGGCGGAACGGATGGGCCTAGCGGCTCCGTCCCGAATCAGCCGGCGACAGCCCTCCGCGGCCGGCTCCTCGGCCGGGTTTCCGGGGACGGCGAAAAGCGGCTTCCCCTGCTCTATGGCCCGTTGTGCCGACAACATGCTACCACCACTAACCGGCGATTCCACCACCAGTACTGCATCGGCGAGGCCGGCTATGATGCGATTTCGAATGGCAAAGCTCTGCCGGTCCGCCGGCCTTCCAAAAGAAAATTCACTGACCAGTGTACCGTCACGAAGAATGGCTTCGTAAAGACCGGCATTTTCCGAAGGATAGATAACGTCTAGTCCGCAGCCGAGAACGGCAACCGTGTGGCCTCCTCCGGCCAGCGTTCCTCCGTGAGCGGCCATGTCGATGCCGCGAGCCAGGCCGCTGATGGAAGCAATCCCTTCTTGAGCTAGTACTTTTGCGATATCATGAGCCTTTCGCTCGCCCCCAAAGCTGCAGCAGCGGGTGCCCACGAGAGCGACGGACCGACCCGTTGGCAATGGCTTTCCGGCAAGAAAGATGCCGATAGGCGGATAGCGCAACTCTTTCAGCGATGCTGGATAGCCAGCGGCGTAGTAGGGAACGAAACGGGCGCCAAATGCCTCCATTCGGCGCAGCTGGCCGTCCAAATCGAAAAATTCGCGCCACTTGTCGATACGGCCGGCTACGGCAGGCGAAAGGCGAAGCCTATTAACTAAATCTTCGAAAGAGAACGTGAAGAGCTCGGACAGCTCTCCATCGAAGAAAGCGGATATCCTCTGATAGCTGCGAAACCCTACGGATGGAAGCCCATTGAGGATCAAAGCAGCCTCAAAATTGCTAACCGCACGAAAACCACAGCGACGCGGCACGGCGCGGCGAACGCACTCGCAAATCATGGGACCCATTTTAGCTTAGCCGCTAAATTGCCCAAATGACTGTACCCGGGGATCGCAACCACCTCTCAATGGCGTAACGGACCGCTGTTGGAGCGGTACCGCATTCGTCCTGCCCAAAGAAAAGCGTGTCTTAGAAAGCGCCGTTACGCCGATCTGAGGAAATTGCCACGGCTCAATCCGTTCCGCACTGCGACGGCCAAATCCATGCGACCGCTGCCGCTGACCTTTTTTTTCACAATCAGCCGACGGAGGAACTTGCCTATGACCCCCCCCTGGCAAGTTACTAACCGGAAAACTAGAACTCATGGCCGTTGCTCTTTGGGCGACGGCTCAGTCATCTGCGAGAGAAATCTCCTCTGCCTCTTGAACCATCGTCGCAAGCTTATGCATCCAGAATTCTGTCGTGTCAACAAAATCCGCAAGGCTCTCCTCAAATGTCCCAGGATTAAGCAGTGGAAGTGGGAACCGTGCCATAACGACGACCGTCTGCGACTGCCGGTCGATGGCAATGGTAAAGCCATTCGTGCCATTCCAGAAAAAATTGGTCTCCAAAAGTTTCTCGAAAATATTCTCCCTGCCTGCCAGCGGCACCTCGCCCAAATAGGCATAGACCAGAATTTGTGCGTACTTTTCGTCTAATTCCAAATTTAGCACAATTTTATCGTCAAACATCAGCATGCAGCGCCGATTGTTGTCGAGGGACAGCTCCTCTAGGTGTAAGGATTTTGCTAAATTGCCCAAAATCTGATTAACTTCGCCCTTGAGATCCATTTCTACCTTCCGCAGGCCCAGTTAGACATCGCCAACTGGGAGATTCAAGTGTTTTTCCACTTTTTGTCGACGCTTTTTTGACCAACCCAAGAAATTTTCTTGCCCCAGCCGGAGCCCCCATCAGACCGGGATCCGCCGCGGCTGTAGTATAGTGGCAATACGCGAGCTTCCCAAGCTTGAGCGGAGGGTTCGATTCCCTCCAGCCGCACCATTTTTGCCATGGATGACATTCCGTCCGTTGACCGTTTCTTGGCCCGCCACAGCGCCTTAGAGAAAGAAATGGCGGAGCCTAATTTTTACGGCGACGGGCGGCGAGCAGCGGCTGTCGCTAGGGAGCACAGCCGTTTGGGGGAACTATTGGAAATTCACGGCCATTGCGAATCGCTGAAAAGATCTGCGGACGAGGCGAGTGCTATCTTAGCCGATCCGGCCGCCGATGAAGAGTTCAAAAATCTGGCCCACGACGAATTGGCTCAAAATGCGGTTGAGGCGGAGCGGGCGCGCAATCGGCTGTTGGAACTGATGATTCCGGAAGATCCGGACGATTCTCGCAACACGATCATGGAAATTCGAGCCGGGACCGGCGGGGACGAGGCGGCGCTTTTTGTTGGCGATTTGTACCGCATGTATGTGCGCCATGCAGAGTTAATCGGATGGACGACGGAAATACTAAGCGGCCACGGGGCCGAATGCGGCGGCTTCAAGGAGATCATTTTTTCCATGAACGGAGAGGGCGTCTACCGGACACTCAAGTACGAAAGCGGCGTGCACCGAGTCCAGCGGATCCCCGTCACCGAAGCGAACGGCCGCATCCACACCTCGACTGCGACGGTTGCAGTTCTTCCAGAGGCGGAAGAGGTTGATGTGCAGATCGCTCCGGAAGAGCTGGAAATTACCGTCTGCCGAGCCAGCGGGCCAGGTGGGCAGGGGGTAAACACCACCGATTCCGCCGTGCAGGTTCTCCACCGGCCTACCGGGATGATCGTGATCT
>JAIRTQ010000023.1 GCA_031254835.1 Puniceicoccales bacterium
GACCGAGCAATTCGCAGTGGTCCAGGCCGATAGAGACGATGGCGGTCAATTGCGGGGAAATGACGCCGGTGGCGTCGCAGCGACCGCCCAGGCCCACCTCGAAAATCGCCACGTCCACATTTTCGTTCTGAAAATGTTCCAATGCGATGGCGGTGAGGATCTCGAAGCCGCTGGCCCGATCCCCGCCCGACCGCGCCGCCAGCCCTTCCCAGCGGCGTAGCAGGGCGTGAAAGGTTTCATCGGCTATGGGCCTGCCGTTGATTCGAATGCGCTCATTCCAACGGACCAGATGGGGGGAGGTGTAGAGTCCCGTGCGGAAGCCGATACCGTGAAGGCCACGTTCCAAAAGCGCACACACGGAGCCCTTTCCGTTCGTTCCGGCGATCTGCAGGAAGGGACCGTCCATCCGCACATGCCCAAGCGCCAGCAGCCTCCGGACCCGCTCCAGCGGCCAGCGGCCTTCCCGTCCCAAATCTCGGCGTAGGGCCAGCCGTTCTAGCGCTTCTGCCAGTTCCCTTTCCATGAAAGCATTCAAAATTTAAGCACGCTCCGCCACTTCTGCCCGGGCCCGTTCTCGCAAAAGATCGTGGCTGCTGAGAAATGGGCCGATGACCTTAATTCCTTGCAGCCAAGCCGATTGCATCAATGAAGAAAGCCGCTGGAAGGTGGGCATGGTCAGATGACAAGGTAAGTGTTGGGACTGGTCAATGCGCTGTTGTATGTTGGCTGCCAATGCGATGAGCTTTTCTTGGTCCAGGTCGAAGGCGGTGGCGGAGGAGCGGCGCAGGTTTTCCGGCAATTCCGGAAAAGCCGACACGTCCCCTTCCAGGTGGGAAAGCGGGCCGATCAGATCGTCGCGGCCCAGTGCCCGAAGCCGGTCTGCCAGCAGGGGATCAAGGACCCAAAGGCGTTCCCCAGTTGGCAATTGGACGTTGCGCAGATTGCGGACGGCCGGGACAGTGCCGGGAGAAACGGTCAGCAGCACGGCCGTGCGGGAAGTGGGGGCACCGGCCAGCAGGTAGCCATTTCTAAGGCCATGGCGAGCAATCTCTTCCCGTAGCGCATCCCAATCCAATGCTGCGGCGGCGGGATCTGGCGGATTGTGGAAAGGTCGACCGGGCCGGCCCAGGGGGCATGGCCCCCGCTCTCTCGCTAAATTCGTCGATGCCGCCAGGGCCGTGTGGCTTAGGACCTCGAAGATATGGGCCGTCTGCCGCAGGGCCAGCTCCGAGTCGAAGGCTATATCTTGCCGGCGGAGGAGGTCATGCAATCCCGCTAAGCCCAGACTTAAACTACGACATCGGTTGCAGTGCCTCGCGGCACCGACGGAATGTAATTCAGTGATGGATAAGATATTGTCCAGCGTTTCGACAGCCAAATGTATCGTGCGGCAAAAATGTTTTTCGTTGAGGGTGTCGTCGGGAGCGCGATGAGCCGGCAGCGAAATGGTCCCGAACGCGCTGGCACCCACCTCGCCCGGTCCCACGGCCATGGCGCTCTCGCCGAAGAGACTAGACGATTCAATTGTCCCAACGCCGTCCGTCCATCCCCGTTGAAAATTGTCTGCGAAAGCCAAGCAGGGAAAGCCTGTCTCGAATGCACCCGCGACAATTTTTTGCCAAAGTTCTTCCACGGGAATGCTTTTCGACCAAATGGCACCCGCCTCCGCCCGCGCCTCGCAGCGGCGGTAGTTTTCGGCAAATTCTTCCCCGGCGGCAGACAGCAGCTCCGGTACTTCGTTGGGCTGGAAGAGCGTCCAATGATTTTTTCCTTCGGCCAGCCGTTCCATGAAAAGGTCCGGGATCCAGAGACAGGTGCGCAGGTTACCTTCTTTTTGTCCGAATCTATTCGGGGCGAACGTTTTCTTCAATTCAATGAACTCCTCCAGATCCCCGTGCCAGAGGGCCAGGTAGGCGCAGCCGGCGCCAGAGCGACGATGGCTGCCCTGGTTTGCGATGGCGAGCTGGTGCCGATGCAGGTCCAGGAGAGGCATGACGCCCTCGGAAATCCCCCGGGACCCGCCTATACGACTGCCGCGGCCGCGGATATGGGACCAAGAGCCGCCCAATCCGGCGCCCCAGCGGGAGGCGAAGGCGTTTTCCGCGATTCCGCGTAGCATGATGTCCTGCATATTATCTTCCAAAACATAGACATAGCTCGGCAACAGGTGCGGGTTAGGCGTGCCGGCGTAGAGGAGCGTGGTGGAGGCTGGGCAGAATTCCAGTCGGCTAAGGGCGCCGTACAGTTTTATGATCTTCTCGGTGCGGATTTTTTCGTCCGTTTTCACATGTAGACCCATGGCCACCCTCATCCAAAACCACTGGGGCAGCTCGATGACTCTATCTCCCTCCCGCAGAAGAAATTCCCGATAGAGTAGATCAAAGGCGCTCCAGTCGAAGAGCTCGTCCCGCGAGAGGTCCAACTGCTCCGCTAAAACTTTTCGATCCATGGCGCCCAGCCGCTGATCCAGCAGGCCCAGTCCGATGGCCCGGTCCAAATAATTGGAAAATCTCTCTCTTTGAAGGACTTCCGTCAATTTTCCATCGCTACCGTCGCAGGACTCGCCGAAAATTTCCTCGTGCAAAAATTGCCGGCCGAGGGTTGTCCCAAGTCGGCCGTAGCGGGGGTCCTCCTTGCAGGGCCGCAGGGCGTTGGAGAGCACAAGGTTCCGTAGCTCATCGGCGGTCAGTTCATCCGGAACGTCCCGCAGTAGAATGGGCAGGAGCTCCTCCGCGCCGATCGGCAGCCTCGCTTCCCGGAGCGGCCCTGCCAACCATCTTTCCCAGAGCTCATCCCCCCAGCAGCGCAGAGATCCGTCGACGTAGCGAACGAAGCGAACTGCTTGTTGCCCGGCTGTCGATTCGTTTCGCTCCCGTTCCTTCCTTCGCTCCTCCCGGTAGGCGGCGTAGGCGGTAGCTACTTGCTCTTCTCCGCGCCGGAGCAGTTCTCCAAGCACCGCGTCCTGAATGGTCTCCATCCCGACGGTCGGGTCTGCCGCCTGCGCAGCGACGTGCCGTTCGACGGCGGCGGCGACGGCCGGCGCGGCCTCTTCCGGCTGACCTTGGGCCAAAAATGCCTTTCGTACGGCCACTTCAATTTTTCCCCGATTCCAAGGGACGATTTGCCCGTTTCGCCGCCGTACTCGCAGATCCCGTTCCATAGCCAATCCGCTAGGTGGCAGCAGCGCCGACGCAACGGGAAACTCTGCCGCCCTCTTCCATTGGGCGAAAGAGCACGTTCTTTGAAATACGTGTTGTAATTTTTCTGGAAAAATTTCATCGTCGCTTGCCATGAACCAAATTATCAACTGTCCTGCGACTTTTTCCTGCTCCATGCTGAGACGCAGTGGCCCGCTTTCGCCACCCCTCACACACAATTCGCAGAAACGGCTGCCGGGGTGGCACTTGAGCCATGTTGTGGGCCATCCTGTCGGCAGGTAGCTCGGGCACTGCAGCCCGTCAGCGCGTCAGTTCAGACCGCCGCAGAGGCAACAGACGCGCAAAAGGATGTCTTCAAGGTAGGCCATTTAAAAGCCTACCTCCCTGGCCATCAAACCGATCATACGCAGGTCGTCATGGCCCGTACGCACAATTTTAGTGAGATCGACGTGCTCAATTACGTCCTTCCACTCCTGCCGGAGCATTCCGTCGTGCTGGACATCGGTGCCAACATTGGGAATCATAGCCTTTTCTTCGGATCGCAGGGAAAAGTGGACCGGGTAATAGCCTTTGAGCCGATTGAATGCGTCTGTGAAATTCTGCGGAAAAACCTCGAACTCAATGATTTACAGAAAAAGGTGGAGATTAAAAACTTCGCACTCAGCGACAATGATTGTAAGCTGGGCATCGCCTTTTTCGATCCTAAACACACCGGTTCTACGGCACTAAAACATGCGGAAAACGGGGCCGTTGAGGCTCGGAAGCTGGATTCCATCGTCGACGAATTGGCCTTAGATCGCATCGATTTCGTGAAGCTCGACGTAGAAGGTTCCGAGTCCTTCGTACTCGCAGGGGCGAAGAAAACATTCGAAAAATTTCAGCCGACCTACGTGGTGGTCGAAATCCACGAAGTCCATCCGATCGCGAAATTGCGGAATCAGTTTCCGAAGGGCGACGCCATACGCAACGTATTGGCGGAGATGGGCTACGAATTGGAGAGGAAATTCCCTGACAGGCAGAACTACCTCTATAAGAGAGTCGAACACAAGGAGATTGCCTAGGATTTGCCGAGCAATGAGTCCGCACGAGTGCCTCGACATGTTAGCTGGCCCGCGCCGCCAAAGGCGGCGCGGGACCCTG
>JAIRTQ010000060.1 GCA_031254835.1 Puniceicoccales bacterium
CAATGTCACCCGGGAGCGCATCCGCCAAATTGAGGCCAAGGCTCTCCGAAAAATGCGCCATCCGGTCCGCATTCGTCAGCTCAACGGTTACTTCGAAGCTACGATCAGAATGGGCCAGAAGGGTTTCGACGACTTTAAAAAGACCAAATAGGCGGCCAGTCGAGCAAGTTTTGCGCCGGGGATGCCGCAGAGAACGGACGGTCCTCCCTGTCGAGTTGAGCTCACTTCACCCGCCGAGCGACAATCTGCCGCGCGCTGGCCAAATCTTCGGCCGTATCGATGGCCGGTGCGGAGTGCTCCACGGCCACCGTGCCGATGCGGAGGCCGGCCTGCAGGAAGCGCAGCTGCTCCAGACTCTCCGCCCGAGCAAGGGAGCTGTCAGACAAAGAGGAGAACTGCTCCAAAGCACTCCGCCGGTAGAGATAGATTCCCATGTGGCCCCAGTGCAGCTGCCGTTCCACCCAGCGGTTCCGTGGACAGTCCCGGATAAACGGTATGGGGCAGCGGGAGAAGTAGAGCGCCTCGCCGCCGTGGCCGCGGACCACCTTCACGACGGACGGATCATCCAGATCGGCGCCGTCCCGAATGGGATAGACGGGCGTGAGCAGATCGTAGGGGCCATTCTCTAAAGCTTTCTCCATGAGCAACTCAACCGTAGCCGGCTCCAAAAAAGGCTCGTCGGCCTGCAAATTCACGATGCAATCGCCGGAGAGCTGCTCCAAGACACTGCCGATGCGTTCCGTTCCCGTAGAACAGCTTTCTTTGGTCAGGAGACAGCGGCCGCCCCAGCTCTCCACCGCCCGTCGCACCAAATGCGATTCGCTTAGCAGTAGAACCTCATCGGCACCGCGTACAGCCAGCGCCGCCTCCCAGACATGGCGCAGAACCGGCTTCCCGCCTAAATCGGCCAAGACCTTCCCCGGTAGCCGCGTGGAACCGTAGCGAGCCGGAATGACGAGCGAGAACCTCACGGCCCCATAGAGTCCCTTTCGGGGGACCTGTAAGCAAAAATTTGCCATTTCCCGTACATTTCCGCCCGGCGAGAGGCGTGGATTGGGAATTTTTCGGGGAAAAGGGATTGACGGCGCTGAGGAGATTTCCTAGAAAAACGGCGATGAATTACCGCGAAACGACGAATCCTGCGATGCGAGAGGGTGCCTTTCGGGCCCTGTCCGGAAGCCCGGCCTTGGGTGCGATGACAGCGCGAGGAACCTTCGGCCGTACGGCCATCTTGCTTCTACTGGCCATCGGCGCGGCCGTTTTTTCTTGGACTAATCCCTACGTGGATCCGGCTGCGATAGGAGCCAAGCTGGCCATCTTCAGCTTGGTGGGCTTTGGCCTGGCGCTGGCCACCATCTTTCGCATGGACTGGTCGCCCTACACCGCACCGGCCTATGCCATCGCCGAAGGTCTCGTGCTGGGCACCATTTCTCGCCTTCTCAATGGCGTCTACCCTGGCATCGTGGCCCAAGCGGTGGCACTTACCTTTGCCGTCTTCGCCGCCATGCTGCTGCTCTATCGCTTCCGCATTATTCAGGTGACGGACCGCTTCCGTACCATCGTCGTGGCCGCCACGGCCGCCATCTGCGCCGTTTACCTGCTCTCGCTGCTGCTGCGACTTTTCGGCGGCACGGGCATGGGCTTTCTACAGCAGGCCACGCCGTTCGGCATCATTTTTAGTCTCCTCGTGGTAGCCATCGCCGCTCTCAATCTGGTAATCAACTTCGATTTCATAGAGCGGGTATCTCGCTATGGTGCACCAAAGTACATGGAATGGTATGCCGCTTTCGGCCTGATTTTGACCCTCCTCTGGCTCTACGTGGAAGTGCTCAATCTTCTCAGCAAATTGCGCCAGGATCGCTAGCTGAGTCGGACAGTCCGCGCCCCTCCTTCTTCCTCTCGAAACCGGGCCGACGAGCCGCCGGCTTGGCCGTGCGGGGTTAGCGTCTATCTCACGGCCGTGTCAATTTTTTGCTGGCCTTTGCGGCAGTAGCTGGTACCTTCTCGGTCTATTGTGCCGCTCAGAAGATTAGAGCAGTCCCCTGCCTTTGTTTCCTCTTCGCTCTACGGCCTCGCGCCGAAAAGTGTCGATCCGCAATTTTTAGACGATCCATTGGGTCCGGAGCCGGCCGGTTTGCGGCATTCTGCAGAAGATTTCTCCGCGATGAAGGGTCTCGACGTCACCACTTTGCTGGACCGATGGCCACCGGACATAGATGGCCATGACGCAGAGCGCTGCGCGCAGTGGGACAGGCTCATAGAGCGACTAGTTTGGATACCGGAACGGAAGACGGAGCCCTATGATCCCAGCGCAATTGTTCCCATCTTCTCGCAAAAATTGGTAATCCTAATTACCGAAAACTATGCCGCTACGGACGAACCGAAAAAGCTCTGCCTATATCGAGAGAAGTTAGCAAATTTTCAGGGAGAGTTGGCGACCCTCCACGGCGAAATGCTCAGAAATCCCGATTGGTCAAAGCGCATGCGCTACGTGGCAGCGGACGGGCTAATGGAGTACCACCTCTTTGCGGTAGAACGCGCCGCGCGTCCGGACGGCTGGGCCATTCCGGAAGATCGAAAAATACGGAACCTCATCCTAGAGGGCTCTGGAGTAAGGGGCGTCGCGTACCTGACCGCATTGAAAATTTTGCTAGATCCGCTTAGCAATGGAGACCTTATCGATTCTTCCCGGCTCAAAATCAATGGCACATCGTCCGGCGGTCTGGCCGCCGTCGCTGCCGCCCTTTGCTTGGACAACATGGAGAGCATCTATGAGGAAATTATTCACTCCGTTTCTGCGGGTAAGTGCTCCGAAGAAACCAAGCGCCGTTTCGCACGCCACTATCCCTCGCTGCGGCTGGACAGCTCTCCTGTCAGCTTCAACACTTTGGAATTGGTAGAGCACTTCGATTGGCAAATTAGCAAAAAGGTACAAGATTGGCTGCGGATCAATTTCCGGGCCGGTTTCGGCTCCATTCCTCAACTCAATGGAGTGCAAATTGCTCGTCTACGGAAATTACAAGCGGGAGGGAAAAACGGACGGAAGGTCGACGAAAGCAGAGAAGAAAAAATGATCACCTTTGGCGATCTTGCCCTGCTGCGGTCCATTGGGGCACCCTTTCACGATCTCGCCCTAATGCTGACAGACGAAAGTACTTACCAAGTCATCTACGCCGACGCCGCTTATACGCCCGATTTGCCTATCGTCTATGCTTTGCGTGGGACTATAGCCTACCCTGTCCTATTTGAAGAATGCAGCCTCCCTGCCCGATTGCTTGCGCCGGCCATCACGGACGACGGCCGCTGGCACGTCATTGGAGACGGCTCAACGTGCGTCAACACTCCCCTAGATTCGAACGATGGACTAAACCCTCAGCAGCGGCTCATCCTTACTTTCGACAAAAACGGCAGCAGGAAGATTCGCACCGCAGCGGTAGTTGCCCCAATCGAAGCGAAGCGACGGCCGACTTCGACCGGGCCGCTGCAGAAAGTAACGCAAGTTTCCGCCATTCAAGGGAACGCACTCCAAAAACAGCTGCGGAAGTCGTCTACCGTGGATAATTCGTTTTGGCGCCAGCTCTTGGACATCCTCGTGAGAAAGGCACGTATGTACGAGTTGCTCGAACAAAACATGTCACGCAATCATGGGCGAGTAAAACTTGATCCTAAAGTCTATCAGCGACATACCGCAGTTCTCCCATGCGGAAGTGTGGGGCTACTCGACCTTAATTCAACGGAACGGCAGAGGAGAGGAAGGCCCTACTCACTTCTGCGGACATCATCGTAAGGGCTCATTTGAGCCGACTCCGCAGGGAAATAGCCCATGAAGTTGCCGCCGGCTCGACCTAGCGGGGCTTTGGCGGCGCGCAATTTTTCCAGCGCCCGTTTCCCATTGCCATCCGGTCCATTCGCTGCGAAATTACCCCGTGGCCCAGCTGTCCGACATCGTCACCTTTTGCGCGGAACTGCTTCATCAGGAATGCTTTTCCGACTACCCGGATGCCTATAATGGTCTACAGGTGCAGAATAGCGGCACGATTGGAAAGATCGCCGCCGCCGTCGATGGAAATTTGGCCTCCATCCGCGGCGCCATCGGCGTCGGCGCGGATCTGCTCGTCGTCCATCACGGCCTTTTCTGGGGGAAGCCGCTCCCCCTCGTGGGCCGAAATTTTGAAAAAGTTCGGCTGCTCATGGAAAACGGATTGGCGCTCTACTCCTGCCACCTGCCCCTCGATTGCCATCCGCAGATCGGCAACAACGCGAGCATTATGGCCAAACTCGGACTGCCCCTGTGTGAAGAAATCGACAGCGGCGGGCACAATTTCACCCTGCCCATCGGCGACGGCGGCGGAGTGGGACGCGACGTTTTTCTTCGGACACTGCTTGCGCTTTTCCCGCGGACGGTCGCCATGGAATACGGTCCCAAGCAGATCGGCCGAATTTTGGTTTGCTCCGGAGGTGGCGGAGGACTCATTGCGAACTTGGACGGCGGCAACTTTGACAGCGTTCTTACCGGAGAAGCGCCTCGCCATTTTTTCGATTTTGCCCTAGAAAATGGCTTGAACGCCTATGTTTGCGGCCACTACGCCACGGAAACGTTCGGCGTCGAAAATTTGGCAAAGGCAGTAGCGGAAAAGTTCTCTCTTCCATGGCAATGGATCGGCGAGGATTGCCCACTCTAAATTCGGCAAAATTCCCTTGCGGCGGCAGGATCGAAGGGCAGAATGACCCCATGGCTTCCGCAAAAAATGTTCGTCCGGCGCCACTTCCTGGACGGATCCTGGCCTACCTGCTGGATATGGTCCTCGCCCTGCTCGTGGCGCTAACTTTTTTGCTGTGGTGGATTTATCCGCGCTTTCACGCAGAGGGCTGGGCTCTACTCCAACAGCTACGGCTGGAGGGCATTACTGGCGCGAATTTTCTAGCGCAGCTCCCGGACGGGGACCGTTCGGCCCTAATTCGCCTGCTGCTGGCGACCCAATTGACAGTTACGGCCACTGTCACGGCTTATTTTTGGCTCTCGGAACTTTTGAGCGGCGGCAGTTCGCTGGGCAAGTGCATGTTCCGCCTGAGAGTAGCCGATATCGGCAGTGGCAAACGGCCGGGCCCAGGCAGGCTGCTTTTGCGAAGCGCCGTATCTTCTATCTGTCTGACTGTGAGCTCTCTATTGCTGCTTCCGAATTTTCTCTGGGGCCTCTTCAGAAAAGATCGCCGCTGCTGGCATGACCTGCTTTCCGGCAGCAAGGTGGAGCGCTACTAGACGCCGCACTTGCCATGCGGGCCGGATGCGCTAGAAGGGGCCGTGTCTCTGGGAACGTTCTGTCGTGCCGTGGCCGTCGGTTTTTTCACAATCTTTCCAGCCCTAGCCGTTGCCTTCTCTCTGTCGGCCCGCTTCGAACCGGAGGAGATCGCCCTGGACGGTCGAACGCAGTTCGTCGTGGAGACGGTCGGACTGGGCCGAGCGAAAATATTGGAAATATCTAGCGTGGAGGGAATTACCCTTCAGCGGCTCGGCAGTGCGCATCGGGTCCAGTCGGACGGCACGGTGGCATCGACGCTGACCTACCTGGCCGTCCCGCAGAAAACAGGACTGCACACCCTCGTAGGCGCAACGGCTCTTATTGGAGATGACTCCGTTCCCCTTCCAACGGCTCACCTTACGGTACGTGCCCCAACGGAAGCCGCCCTCCGGAATGGCCAGCTGCCGCCCGTGGTCCAACGGCTTCATCTTCACGTCGACGGTCTGCCGAAGCAGCTCTACGTTGGCCAGATCGTGCCCATCGAAATCGCGCTTAGCGTGCCAAATGGGATCCGCGTGCGGGTCAGCGAAGGAATGCCGCAGAAGATAGGGGAGAGCTTTCGACTGGGCCGGAGTTCCGACCTTCCGCTGGAACAGATGGTCGAACTCCGCGACCCCAGCTCCGGCGAGGCCCGCTGGCGCACGTCAATCTCGGCCATCGCTCCCGGAGAGCTCAGCCTGGCCTTCGCCCTAGGCCTAGAAGTCGCGGAAGAGCTGCCACTGCTGGTGCCCGGTTCTGCCGTAAGAAACTGGGCAACACTTTTCACAGCCGAGTCTTGGGCTCCCGTATCGCTGTCTTCCGTCCTTCACGGCGTCAGCGCCATCCCCCTTCCATCGGCCGGCCGACCGAAAAATTTCAGCGGCGCCATTGGGAAATTTTTTCTCCCGGAACCGGCCAAAGTTCGCTGCGAGGGCGGCATCGTCGAGGTGCAGCTGACGGTGGAGGGGGAGGGCAATTTCGGCACGCTCGTACCGCCGCCCCTTTCCCTGGATCAGGGTCGCGTTCTGCGGCAAACACGGAAGATATTCCAGCCCGGTGACTCGCTCGGCTTAGGCGGCTCCGTAACATTTTCCTATTTTCTCGCCGACCGGCAGGCGGATGACGGCACAGCCACCTTCTCCTTTCCGTATTTTAATCCGGAAAGTGGCAGCTATGAATGCATCTCGACGCCGCTCTGGGGTGGACCCGCTCGCCCGAAGAAGCTGGAGACAAGCGAAATAGTGCCAGGCTACCTGCGCCAGTCGCAAAGCTCAAATCTCCAAATTCAATGCAAATAGGCCGGTGCCATTTTCGCAGAGCGTACCGTCCCGGTCGAAAAAAATTTCCCGTAGAGCGCCCATTTGTCCCACTATCGGGAAAAAACGGCCATTGACGACTTCTTCTCCCCGATCGTCCCTCCGATCACACACATGGCCCCGCGCCTATTTGGAGTCGTCTTGCGGTTTTTCCGAAAATTTGTATACTCCGTTGTTGTATGGACATCAGGTTGCCGGTGGGTGGAGTTAGGTTTGGTCCGGGCGCAATCATCCCAGTCGTAGCCCATAATGGTCCTGTGCCAGTGCCCCTATCGCAACTGCAAACTCCCGCTACGAGGACTGACCGAACGGGCGATAACCCGCTAGCGGATCGCAGTCGGACGAGCGGCGAACTTCGGCAAAGGCACTCCGTGGAAATAGATGCCAAAGTGGCCATTGCCCTCGGGTCTGCCGTTGCGACGAGCGGGGCCGATCCAGCGGCCGTAGGATCAGGACAAGAGTCCGCACGCACTCGGTTCAGGGGCGCACTTGCAAAGTTGAAGAAACAAACCGGCAATTTGCCGCCCGACTGCCAGAAGAGAATAGCCGGCGACCTTGCGATGCGCTTCGCAGATGGTAAAAACTTCGGCAAGAAAAATGCCGTCGGATACTTCAAAGGGTTAGAGCTGCACAAAAAAGACGACAGCGGCACAGTTATAGTCAAGGAGCTTGGCGAGGTGCTTGATGCTATGGTAGGCCATCTACGCAGAAACGCTAGCGCAGAAGATTTGAGTGGGCAACTGCAAGATACGCAAATGCGCTGCACGATGTATTCCATATGGGAGCAGCTCGAAGGGGTCATGGGTGCGGCTGCTCGTGCTCAAGATCCGGGGCAAGTGACAAAAATACGATATGCAATGGAGGAGATCCTTGGAGCCGGTTTCATAGCTAATGTGCGCACGTTTTCTTCCGAAGTGCGGGCAACTCCGATGTTTGAAGAATACAACATGGCGGACGTTGATGAAAAAATTACAGAGGAAATACTGAAGGCCTATTACCCCGACGGGAAGCCGGAAGTTATCAACCCCGACGACCCCAACGACCCTGGCAACGCATACGTTAAATTTGAGGAGGGCATTCGTGACCAATTTACCGCATTGCGAAAGGCCGAAGGCAAAGTTGGGCCGCGGGGCCGCGGCAATCGAGATGTAACGCATGTTGACCTACAAAGGAAGGACGCCTCGGCCCTTCGCTTCGCTGCCCAAGATGCTTACATTGAAGGAAGTGACGAACAGGGAACAGAGGAGTCCCGCGCGACCATCGAAGCCGGGCTCCCGCAAGGAGCATTGGCTAAATTTGCGGCCGTCAGCGAAGAATATGGCATTCCCCCCGGCGCCGCCTACTTCGAAATGATGTCAAAGTCGCGGCTAGAGCTTTTTAATCATCCAGCCAGATTTGTGGCAAAGGCTTGTGTGGAGAAAGGCATTGACGTCCCGCCATATACCGGCGCCGTTGGGCTTGGCAGTGCCTTGCAGACGGCCATCTTAGCCGTCGCCGTGCCGCCATCGGGAGGAACGGTCGGCACCAGGCTAGCGCAAGGAGAACCACCCAATCTTACGTCCATGCCTACTTTTTCGAAAGTGATCGACGATGCCG
>JAIRTQ010000099.1 GCA_031254835.1 Puniceicoccales bacterium
CGGCATCGTCGATCACTTTCGAAAAAGTAGGCATGGACGTAAGATTGGGTGGTTCTCCTTGCGCTAGCCTGGTGCCGACCGTTCCTCCCGATGGCGGCACGGCGACGGCTAAGATGGCCTTCTGCAAGGCACTGCCAAGCCCAACGGCGCCGGTATATGGCGGGACGGGAATGTCGTTATCCCTGAAGACATCCACCATGAATCTGGCTGGATTATTAAAAAGCGCTAGCCGCGCCTTTGACATCATTTCGAAGTAGGCGGCGCCGGGGGGAATGCCATATTCTTCGCTGACGGCCGCAAATTTATCCAGCGCCCTTGGCGGGAGCCCGGCTTCGATGGTCGCGCGGGACTCCGTCGTTCCCTGTTCGTCGCTTCCTTCGTAGTAAGTATCTTGAACGGCAAAGCGAAGGGCCGAGGCGTCCTTCCTTTGTAGGTCGACATGCGCTTTATCGATCGGACCGCGGCCCCGCGGCCCAACTTTGCCTTCGGCATCTCGCATTGCTCTGAGTTGCGTGTTTATGCCCTTCTCAAGTCTATTGTATGCGTTGCCAGGGTCGTTGGGGTCGTCGGGGTTGATAACTTCCGGCTTCCCGGCGGGGTAATAGGCTTTCAGTATTGCCTCTGTAATTTTTTCATCGACGGCCGCCATGTTGTATTCTTCAAACATCGGAGTTGCCCGCACTTCGGAAGAAAACGTGCGCACACTAGCTATGAAATCTTCTCCAAGGATCTCCTTCATTGCATCTTGTATTTTTGTCTTTTGCTCCGGATTTCGAGCAGCGGCCCCTTCGAGCTGCTCCCATATGGAATACATCGTGCAGAGCATTTGCGTATCTTGCAGCTGCCCCTCCAGCCCATCCAAGCTAGGCACAACATGTGCGCCGGCATGACCAATCAGGGCGTCAATTAAGGCTCCAGGATCACTGCCGTCTAGACGCATTCCTTTGAAGTAGCCGACAGCGTTTTGTCCGTTTGGGCTATGGTCTGCGAAGCGCATCGCAAGGCTTTTGGCTATTGCCTTCTGGCAGTCCTCCGGCAAGGTGCCGAATCGATTTTTCAAATTCGTGAGCATTTGTACAAATCGCTCGCGCACGGGCACAGGTGGTATCCCTACGGCCGCTGGATCGGCCCCGCGCGTCGCAACGGCAGACCCGAGGGCAATGGCCACTTTGGCATCCATTTCCAAGGAACGCCCTTGCCGAAGTTCGCCGCTCGTCCGACTGCGGTCTGCTAGCGGGTTAGTGCTCGTTCGGTCAGTCCTCGTAGCGGGAGTTCGCAGGTCTGATAGGGGCAATGGGAGCTTTGCAGCACCCGCCGGGCCAGGCTCAGCGGCAGAAGGGGGCGGAGCGGCGGGCAGAACAGGCCGATGGAGAGAGTCTGAGATCAACATAGCAGTTCAATTGTACAAAACTTCGAAAAAACTGCTAAAAGATTTTTAGTTGGCGGGAGTTATGTGCATACGCGGCACGGTAAAGTAACCGTAGCGAATGGTCGCCGGCGGGCGTTAAAGGCGAAGGCTGATCTAGCTGCTGCTGTTGTTGCGGTGCACAACGGTCACTCTTCGGCCTCCAGAACGGGGCTGACCCCGACCAGCGCGTCGCCGGGGGCCAGATTGATGAGCCGTACGCCCTGGGTTGCGCGGCCGATGATGCGGATGTCGGAGACCCGCGTGCGTACGGCCTGGCCTTGGCGGGTGAGCAGCATGATCTCATCCTCCTCCATGACGCTCAGCGCGGCGCAGATGGGGGCCTTGGTGCGCATGGCGATGACCCCGACCCCCGCCCGTCGCTGGAGCCGGTAGTCACCGAAGTGGGAGCGCTTGCCGATGCCGTTCTCCGTGGCCAGCAGGAGGGTGGCGGAATCGTTCACCACGGCAAGCAGCTGCACCTCGTCGTCCGGACGGAGCGTCACGCCCCGCACGCCGCGGGTGGCCCGGCCCTGGGTCCGCAGATCCGATTCGGAAAATTTCACCGACATGGCCAATTTGGTCACGATCATGAGCTCGTCGGAGCCGGAGGTCAGGTGGGCGTCGATGAGCCGATCCCCCTCGTCCACTTTAATGCCGATGATGCCGCCCTTGCGGTAGTTGGCGTAGTCGCGGAGAGCCGTTTTCTTTACCACTCCCAGCCGCGTGCACATAACCAAATTCTGGTCAGAGTCGAAGGTCGACGCGCAGAGCATGGCGGCAACCCGTTCCCCTTCCTGCAGCTGCAGCACGTTCACCAGCGAGCGGCCCTTGGCCGTCCGCGCCGCTTCCGGGATGTCGTAGACCTTTTGGACGTAAATCCTTCCGTTCTCCATGGCGAAGAGGATGTGGTCGTGAGTGGAGGCAGAGAAGAGATGCTCCACCGAATCCGATTCTCGCCGGCCGGCGCCGATGACGCCCTTTCCGCCCCGCCGCTGGGTATTGTAGGAATCTGCCGCCGTGCGCCTAATGAACCCTTCCTTTGTAACCGTGATGACGCAGCACTCGTTAGGAATCACGTCTTCGATGCGGAACTCGCCCTCCGCCGGGACGATGCGGGTTTTTCGTTCGTCCCCGTAGCTGTCCCGCAATTCTTCCAATTCTTTGCGGATGAGACCCATCAGCGCCGCCCCGTCCGCTAAAATGGCTCCGTATTCGGCGATGTGGCGCTGGAGCTCCTCGTATTCGCCGTCGATTTTGGTCCGTTCCAAGGCAGTGAGCTGGTAGAGTCGCATTTCCAAAATGGCATCAACCTGGATTTCGTCGAGCGGGTAGCGGCTAAGAATTTCTCGCTTCGCTCGCTCCCGGCTGTCCGCCGCCCGGATGGTGCGCACGAAATCGTCCAAATTTTCCAGAGCAATGCGAAAACCCTCCAGCAGATGGGCTCGCGCGGCCGCCTTCCGGAGGCGAAACCGGGTGCGGCGTGTGACCACGTCCCGCCGGTGCTCGAGAAACAGTTCGAGCATCTCCTTGAGTGACATCTGCTTGGGCCGCTTTCCATCCAATGCCAACAGGATCACGCCGAAAGAACTTTCCAAGGGCGTGTGCAGGAAGAGTTTGTTCACCACCACCCGCGACGGCTCCCCACGCTTCAGCTCCAGAACGATGCGCGTATTTTCGTCCGATTCGTCCCGGATCTCGGAAATTTCGTCGATGGATTTATCCGTGACCAGTTCGGCAATTTTTTCCACCAGGCCGGCCCGATTGACGGCATAGGGTAGTTCCGTGATGACGATCCGCTCCCGGCCGTTCTTCATTTCGTCGCAAACAACTTTACCGCGGACTTTTAAAATGCCTCGGCCAGTGCGCAGATAGCGGCGGATTCCCTCGTAGCCGACCACCTCGCCGCCGGTGGGGAAGTCCGGACCGCGCACGATCTTTGCCAGCTCATCCTGGTCCAGATGGGGATTGTCGATGAGGGCCAGCGCGGCGCCGATGATCTCTTTGCAATTGTGCGGCGGAATGTTGGTGGCCATGCCGACGGCGATGCCGGTGGAGCCGTTCAGGAGCAGATTGGGTAGGGCGCTGGGCAGGACGGCCGGCTCGTAGGTGCTTTCTTTGTAGTTGGACACGAAGTCCACAGTGTCCTCGTCCAGGTCCCGCAGGATCTCCTCGGCGAATTTTTCCAGCTTACATTCCGTGTATCGATAGGCGGCGGCCGGGTCCCCATCCACGGAGCCGAAGTTGCCCTGGGGACG
>JAIRTQ010000064.1 GCA_031254835.1 Puniceicoccales bacterium
CTGCATCCTCCATGGATGCAGCGTAGCGGCCGGCGCGGACTATGCAAGAGGAAAATTTACAAATTTTTGCGTAGGCCTCGCGACGCGAAAGGCAATTTGATCCCAAAAATCGTCAATCCGCCCAAACAGGGCGACCAGCTTCAGATCTGACGGTTTTATTTCGCTCAGGAGCGTTTTTTTACGTTTTTGTGGCGGAAATAGAGAGTTTTGCACCGTCAGATCGGCAAATGAGGCGAATGCCGATGGCCAATTGAAATTTTTCTCCCAGCCGCCTCAAAATGCCTTCGCTTTGCACTTTCGATAGCACGTGCCCGCGATCGAGAAAGAACAGGTGCAGCAGCCGCCTAATGAGCGCCCGGGGCGTAGTGCAAGAGGGCGGCAAGAGCAACGCGTCATCATTTAACGACCGGCGATAGAGCGAGTTGGCCAATTCTGCCAGTGCGTCCGCATCTTCTTGGAGCAGTTCACGACTGCGCGCCAAGGAACGACCCAAATCCCGCCGTCCCTCGATCGCGCGCCAGAGCGGCAGAAGCTCGTTGCGGACACGATTGCGCACATAGATTGGCTTCCAGTTGCTTACATCCTCTCTCCAAGGCAGTTTAAGCACGTTCAGGTAGCGAATCAGATCCGCTTTTGTTGCATGCAGCAGCGGACGCAAGCGGATAGTGCCATCGCGAAATCGCTCTACGGCGCGCGGCGCCGTAAGCCCCTCCAGGCCGGATCCGCGGCCCAGCCGCAGCAGCAAAGTCTCACAAGCATCGTCCTTTTGATGCGCGGTTAAAAGGTAAGGAGAGGCCAGTTGGGCCATGATTTTTCGAAAAAAGTTCATGCGGTCCCGCCGTAGCGCGTCCTCGCCGAAGGACCCAGCCGCCATGCGCCGTTCCCAGAAAAAAGGGAGACCCAATTGACCGCTGAGTTCTTGGACAAATGCGCAATCCCCCTCCGAAGCGACGGGCCGCAGGCCGTGATCGTAGTGCAACACGGCCAAACGGGGACGTAACTCTTTTCGCCCGTAGAGTAAATGCAAAAGGGCGGTAGAATCGGAGCCGCCGGAACAGGCGACACAGAGCGGCAAAGGCCCTCCGGCCACCGCGAGAACTTTTTCATCGAGCTGCGGCAAATCCACAAATTCCCTGAAATGGCGAAAAAATCCCTGGCAATGCCTTTCGCTTGCCGCTGATCGCTTGGCGGACTCAAAGTAAAATGTGTCGAATTTTGCGATTAGCGTTATCTATCACCGAGCAGACACTTGCCTAATCGCTAAAACAATTGCTCTTACCTAAACCGAGCTTTGCGCATAAAATATGGACATGGCTGGCTTGATCTTGGATCAATTTAAAGGTCTCGAGAGATCACACATCACGCACACACCTTAAGCGGAAAGGCAATTGATTAATTTTCTGGAACGGGGCAAAGTAAAGCATTTAAACGCCACGGCTGGTTTTCCTTGTTTTCGCTAGAGAGCCCCGTAGGATCCGCCCATGGCTGGCCCTGTGGAGCTGCATCGCATATGGAGAGAAAAAAGGCGGCTTCGGCGAGAAGCTCGCGATTTACAGCGATGGATTCGGCGCATAAGACATTTCCGGGGCGATCTTTTGTCGGCGGATGAGAGTGAGGCTTTGGCGTTAGCGCTGACAGAATTGCAACAAAACGCGCACCTTCCGTCGAAGGATCTGCGAGAGCGGGTCCATCAGCTTCTTCGCCGCTCGGGAGGAAGGCTATTCCCTATCCGTACTTTTGCGGAGAACGTGGAAGCGTTTCTCACGGCCGCCATCCTTGCCCTGACCATTCGCGTCTTTTTTCTGCAGCTTTTTTCCATTCCGACCAATTCCATGTGGCCCAGCTACAAGGGTATGACGGCGGAATATCCGGCGGTCATTGGCCGGGCCCCCACTGGAAATTTTTTTTGCGGCGCCACGCCCTATGACCTGATCAGCCCTAAAAGCGGACCCATCTTAATACCCATAAACGATGGTGGCCGGGCCCAAAAGCAGCGCTCCATTCTGCCCTACAAAGATGTACGTGGATGGCGCTGGGGCTTTTGGCCCACCAACCTTCGGCGCTACGAGCTACTCGTCGGCAATAAGTCCGTCTTCGTCGACGTGCCTAGGGAATTCGACATGGAGCTGCTGCTCATGCGACGCTTTTTCCCAAATGTCGATTCCCATAAAATCGCAGATGCCGTCGCCCTACGGGGATCTGAAATTCGGCGCGGCCGACGCCTCATCAGCACGGGACAGCGCACGGAAAAATCGGAAGCCTTTCTTTCTTTCGAAATTATTCACGGCGATGTGCTTCTTGTGGACCGCATTACGCCGCATTTCTTCCCGCCTCGGCGAGGTGGAGCGGTGGTTTTTGCCACCAGGTCCGTTCCCAGTTTGCAAAGTGGGGACGACCGCTACTACATCAAGCGAATGGTTGCGGCCAGCGGGGACGAGGTCGCAGTCCAAAACGGAAAATTGCTGGTTAACGGCTCAGAGGCAAATTTTTCACTCGCAATGGAAAAGAACAACCAGCAGCAAGCGCCCTATGGCGGCTACCAACCGCTGGGTTCCCTGGCTTCCGGCGGCTCCGTCCACGTTCCGGCCGGTCACGGCTTTGTCATGGGCGATAATTCGTCTTACAGCTACGACAGTCGCTATTTCGGCGCAATTCCCCTTCGGGCGATCATCGGCCGTCCCCGTATGCATCTCTACCCGCTAGTGGCGGCGCAGAACAACAACCCAAAAACCAAGCGGAACTCAGGCAAAGACCAGTCCTTTTTCCATCACTTTTGGAACCGCTACACGAGGGGCGAGTGAGAGGCGCGGCTAGAAGGCGGCCCTCCGTTCCAAGTCGGCCAGGATTTCCCGTGCTCGCCCGATGACGGGCCGCGGTAATCCGGCCAGCTGGGCCACGTGAATGCCGTAGGAGCGATCCGCCGGGCCCTCCAGAATTTTGCGAAGAAAAAGGACCGTGCCATCGCCTTCCCGTACGGCCAGGCGAAAATTGCGTAGACGAGGCAGACTATCGGTCAGACGAGTCAACTCCAAATAGTGAGTGGCGAAAAGAGTACGCGGCCCATGATCGCCGGGCCCGTGCAGGTACTCCAGGACCGCCCAGGCGATGCTGAGCCCGTCATAGGTGCTGGTTCCGCGGCCGATTTCGTCGAGAATGATCAGACTATTCTCCGTAGCGCCGTTCAGGATGGCGGCCGTTTCCTCCATTTCCAGCAGGAAGGTGGAACGGCCTCCGGAGAGATCGTCGCCGGAACCGATGCGGGTGAAAATACGATCCACGCGGCCGATCCGGGCGGAAGAAGCCGGCACCCAGCAGCCGGTTTGGGCCAATAGCACGATCAGGGCCACCTGCCGCAGGTAGGTGGACTTGCCCCCCATGTTCGGCCCCGTTACGATGGCAATTTGACAGCCGCTGCTGTCTAGCTCAATGCCGTTTGGGACGAAAAAAGCGCTGTCGCCGGGAGCCGGCTCCGACTTTTTTAAAATTTGCTCAATGACCGGGTGCCGTCCGTCGACGATGGAGATACGTCGACTTCCATTCACTTCGGGTCGCACGTAGCACTCATCGCTGGCCAGGATGGCCCAGCCGGAAAAGACGTCCAACTGCGCCAAAATTTGCGCCACCGCCGCCAGCCGCTCGCCTTGCTCCAGCAATTGACGTACAACGCCTTCAAAGAGTTCCACTTCTAGTCGCAGGGCACAGGAACGAGCCTCTAGAATTTCCACCTCCTTCGCCCGCAGTTCCGCCGTCGTGTAGCGCTCGCCGTTGACAATTGTTTGCCGCCGGATGTAGTGGGCCGGTACGTTGGCCACGTTCGATTTTGTCACCTCTATGAAATAGCCGAATGTGCCGCTGTGCTTGATGCGCAGATTTTTGATGCCCGTCGCCGCCTGCTCCAGCGCCTCCCACTCGCTCAACCAGCGCTCGCCAGAATTAAGCAGCTCCCGATAGCCGTCCAATTTTTCGTCAAAGCCATCCCGCAAAAAACCGCCCGCCGCCGTGTCTGCCGGCAGCGTATCCGCCAGGGCGGACCGCAAAAAAGTCCGCAATTCTGAAAAATCGCCGATCTCCTCTGCCAAGTCCGCCACCCGATCCCAGCCCCGCTCCCGACTGAGCGTTCGGCAAATTTCAGGAAGTGCCTCCAAAGTGGCCAGGACGGCCCCCACCTCCCGCGGCAGGCGAATTCGATTTTGCAGCCGTCCCATCATGCGCAGCAAATCCCGCACCTCCCGCAGCAGAACTCGCAGCCGCGCCCTTCCGTCTTCATTCGCAAGAAATTCTCCCACACAGCTTTGCCGTCGATCGATTTCCTCTATGGAGAGAAGCGGTTGGGCGAGAAACTCTCTTAGCAGTCGGGCGCCGGCGGCGCTAACGGTCCGATCGACGGCGGCCAGCAGACTGCC
>JAIRTQ010000085.1 GCA_031254835.1 Puniceicoccales bacterium
CAATTTCGCCGGTCGCCCTCATCCATGGGGCGGATCGCCTCCACCGCAGCGCCGCCAATGCACTTTTGAAGACCCTCGAGGAACCGCCACCAGGTGTTCTGCTTCTGCTTACGGCACAGCGAATTGGCGACGTACTACCCACGATCCGTAGCCGCTGCCAGACCTACCGCTGCTCCTGCCCATCTTCCGCCGACCGCCCCTCCCATTGGGACCGCTGGCTGGAAGATTACGGCACATACGTGCGCAAGTGCCTGGAGAATCCCGATCCGATCCATCTGCCGAACTGCTACGGGCTGGCGGCCGGCTTTCGCGTGCTGCTGGACGCTGCGACCGCCGACGAGGGGCACGGTGCCTCGGCGGAAGAACTTGCCGCGGAACGGGCCGGAGCTCGGCGGGCGGCGGCCGAGTCCCTGCTGGCTGACTGCGGCGAGCGGATTCTCGCCGTTGCGAAGGGACTGCCCGACGACGATGAAGATTTTCACCGTAGGGCGATCGTGCATCTTTCCCGGCAAATGGCCGCCCTGGGTCGGGCCCTTTGGCTTCTCGAAAAAAATTGCCCAGAACCTGCCGCCCTGGAGTCGTTTCTGTTGGCCGGCTGGAACACTTTTGGGTAAAATTTCGGCCGCTAAAGATTTTTTTGCGGGCCTATCCTTGCACATGTTTCCTGTCACAGCTAGAAGTGCAGAGTGGCTAAGGATGGATCAGCCCAACGGGCGAGATTCGCGATTTTCGGTGCCGGCGCGTGGGGCACCGCCGTGGCACTGCATTTGGCCGGTTTGGGCCATGAGGTTCGGCTAGTAGCACGGAACTCCTTCTGGGCCGACGAGATGGAAAAGCTTCGGGAAAACCGCAGCTACCTGCCAGGCTTCCCTTTTCCGCCCAATTTGCACATCGGCGGGGACTTCGACGCCATCCGCTGGGCGGACGGAGCCTTTCTAGGCTGCTCCACGGCTGGCGTTTTGGAATATTGCCGCCGCATCGGGACGGAGGCACCGGCCGCCCCGCCCCCGCTCATCACCCTCTGCAAGGGCTTCGTGCCAGAGACCTGGCAGCTGCCGCTGGCCGTTGTGAAGGAAGTCCTGCCGTCATTTCCTTGCGGAACCCTTTCCGGGCCGACTCATGCCGAAGACGTTGCCCTTGGGCACCCCGCCGCCGCGGTGCTCGCTGGCCGACTGGAATCGGAACGGCTGGTGTGCCTGCAAGAGTGGATTAGTGGGCCCCGATTTCGTGTGTATCGCACGACGGATTTGGCGGGAGTTGAGCTGGGCGGATCGCTTAAGAATCCATACGCCATCGGATTAGGCATCGCTGAGCGCTTCGCCGGCAGCGGGAACGGCCGGGCGGCCCTCTTCACCCGCATGGTCGCCGAAATGGTACGGATCGGCACTGCGCTGGGAGGAAGAGTGGAGACCTTCTATGGCCTGAGCGGTCTCGGCGACCTAATGGCCACGGGCAGTTGCGACTGGAGCAGGAATCGGACATTCGGGCTCCGCATCGGCGCGGGGGAGAACCCGGCCGCTATCATTGCCGGAGAAAAAACGACGGTTGAGGGCTACCGCGCCACGAAAGGGTTTTACGACATCTGCCACGAACGGAACATTAGCTGCCCCGTCCTGGATGGCGTTTATGGCATTCTCTACGAAGCAGTTCCGGCCGCAGAGATCGGCAACACGCTCATGTCCCGCGCTCTACGCGAAGAGGCGGGCTAGGACCTATTCGCCGTCGCGCCAGGTCCGGCGACTTCGGCGCCCGTCCCGATCCGACTCCTCCCGCCGACGTTTTCCGTGGTCCATGCTCGTCTTGCCCATGTACGCCACAAATCCCAGCAGGACTGCAAGATACCATTTCGTATTTGGATTCTCGTAGAGATAACGAAAAAATCCGCCCAGACTACTCCAGAATGCCATCTTCTTCTCCTTGCACAGCACTCACCATCGGGCCCTGCACCGCCAATCCGGTCGACGGGCGATAGCGACCTAAGATAAAATCCAGTGGTGAACCGCTCCCAGGCTTCCCGGCCCGCACATCCGCGAGCCGCTTCCGTGCTCGCAACGCCGTCAGCGAATCCTTCGGAGCCAGCCGCAATGCCTCTTGGTAATAGAGTTCCGCTCCGCGCGGGTTCTGCCGCGCGTCGTAGTAAAAATTGCCCACATCGGCCTTGCCGGCCGCCAGCAGATCCGTCGCCTCGGCCAGCCCCACTTCCGCCCGATCGGCCAGCGGCGAATCTGGAAAAAGAATGAGGAATTCTTGGTAGCTATTCATGGCCTCGCGGGTCATTTTCTGGTCATAGCTCGGCCCCGGGACCCGTTCCCGATAGACCTTGGCCAACAGGAGCAGCGCATCTGGCGCAACGGGCGAATCGGCGTACTCATCCACTAGCCGCTCTAAGGCTTCAATGGCAGCATCGGGCTCTCGCATGCGGAGCGACAGCCGGGCGATTTTCAGCAACGCTTCCGGCGCGAGGGCGGAGTAGGGGATCCGCTCGACCACTTTTTTGAAGTAATCCCGGGCGGCGGACCGATCTCTGAAGCCGGGTAACTTTCCCCAGAACAGCCGATTGCGCTTCCCATCCATCAGAGATTGGGCCGCCTGAAATTCCAGCTCCACCACAGCCATGTAGCCGCTGAAAGTTGGGTATTTGTCTAAGACTCCCTCAAGGCAACGGAAAGCGCGCCGATAGCAGCCCTGCCGCAGGAAAATCATCCCTCGCCGGTACAGCGCCTCAGGCGCTTCGTCGCTGCGCGGGTAGCTCCGTGCTATCGTACGATAGCGACCCAGGGCCGACCTAAGCTTTCCATCTTCCTCCAGCGCAACGCCTTCCGCAAAAGCACGGGCCGGCTCCCCGGCCGGAAAATTCGCCTGTCCGAAAAGGGACAGGGCTGAGGACAGTAAAGCAAATGCAACCAGAGATCCGCGTCCCACCCGTCACTCCTTTCAAAATATTTTTCCCATGGCAACGAAAAAGTCTCCCACATCCCGCCGCCGCGGGACGCAATCTATTGCCGACCGGGATGAAACAAGTTCCGCCACCCCCCATTTCACCGCACGTCGGATACGTTCCTCCGCTGGGCACCCTCGACCTTTTGGATCAAATTCGAGCCTCTGTTCTTGACGACACCGTCGTCTGGTCGGACTGGAGAGATTCGAACTCTCGACCTCTTACACCCCATGCAAGCGCGCTACCAGACTACGCCACAGCCCGAAAAAAGGGGCCAGGAAACCTACGGCACTCGGGCAACCTCACTACCGGTGCTTCCTTCCGGATCTCGCGGGGTTCGCGGGCGCGCCGTCGCATAGGGCCTGACCCATCGTCCACTCCGGATGAAAAAAAATCCTCCGCAAGCGAAAAGTTTACGAAAAAACGTTGACGCGTATAAGTTGCTTGCGCTCAATTCTTTTCCGTGATTCGCGGCGCGCTGCTACCATTCCTTTTGGCCGGGACGGTCTTCCTTTGCGGCTGTCGCTCCGTCGGTCCAGCTGCCTTGCAGCAAAGCCATTCGGACTTCAATAATTCTATCGCCCACACCAACGATGAGCAGCTTTTGCTAAATTTAGTGCGCATGCGCTATTTGGAAACGACTCTTTTCTTAGAAGTAGACACGGTGACCGATTCTCGCAGCAGCAGCTTCCGAGCTGGCGTAGATGATGCGAAAATTCTTATCAGCCCTTCCACGCGGATCACGGAGCTTACTCCTGCTTTCGGAGCGTCAGCCACCCAGACGCCGACGATAGTTTATTCCCCCATGCGAGGACAGACCTTTGTGAATCGGCTATTTTCTCCAATGCCGCTGCCCCTTTTGCTCAGCCTGATTCACTCCGGTTGGTCCGCCAGTCGCGTTTTTGGCATTTTCGTAGAATGCGTAAATAATTTGCAGAATGCGCCCACCGCTTCCGGTCCAACGCCGGCCAGCGTCCCAATCTACCAAGATTTTTGCCGCATGGTTCAACTATTTACGTCGCTGCTGAGAGACGGATCTATCACCATAGAAACAGATTCGAGGGATCCTCAGCAGCTGGTTTTGCGTATCTACGACGATGGGTTGAACCGCCAAGATATTTGCGAGTTGAAAGAGCTGCTCGACCTTCCCCAAGGCCAAGATTGTTTCATTTTTCGAGATTTTCTCAGCTACGCGAGAGAAGAGCCCGGGTTGCGCCTCCGCATGCGTTCCGTGCATGGTGCCATGTTTTACCTAGCCAATGGAATACAAGTTCCACCGGAACACTGCGAAGCGGGTATTGTCGCCGTTACCTGCTATCCCAACGGTAACGCATTCGACTGGTCCGATCTCCTCGGCCCGCTTTTTACCGTGCATTGCAGCAAGGAACGGCCCAAAAGTGCATTTATCGCCGTACGGCATCGGAACTATTGGTTTTACGTGGAGGACAGCGATGTCACCTCGAAAGCCACTTTTATGTTGCTTGCGAACGCATTTAGCCTGCAGGCAGGGGACATGGGGACCATAGTTCCAACCTTGACCATTTCCACAGCCCGTTGACCTATGCCGCGCTGCCGAGCGTCCTATCATAGGCAGTTTTGGCCGTTTGATATGCTGCCCTTTGATCCTCAAATTGAGTGCTGTCCGCTAGTTCTCTATCCCCTTTGAGGCAGCGGCGGTAGGCTTCTTCAAACGACATTGTTGTAATTTTATTAGACACCACCAATTCTGTCTGGCGCCCTAGAAGTGACTCCACGGCCTGCTCTCTGAATCGCGCCAACGCAGAATAAGCTTCTTTCAGCGCAGCGTATTGCTCATCAGCAACCTTGTCATTTCCGTCGCTTTCTATCTCAATGGCGGATTCTGCGCCAAGGCATCGCACGCAGTCGCTAAAAGTAAGATTTACATTCCACTCCGGGAATGGAGTTCCTTGCAAAGCTCGTGCTTCTATCGTTTTTCTGTAAAAACTGTCGAGTCCAGAGAGTTTCGCCCGTAAAAGGTCTTCATGGGCAGGTCCTATTAGAAGATCATGCCGCGCAGACATAGGGCGGAATTTCAGGACAACTAGCGGTTGCTCCGCGTCCGAAGGAGATGATGGATCGCGTAAGAGGCGGAGCTGTTTAAAGTGTGATTCCAACTCGTCCCTCAATTTTGTGAGTGAGCTATCATTTTTCCGACTGAAGGCCTGCTTGAGATGTCCATAGATATCATGGTCTAATTTACTTTTTGCGTGCTGTAATCTGGAAAGACGGTTGAGCTCTTGGAATAGTTTCCGAAAATCCTCACTGTGATTAGCTCGCATATATGACGAACAGGACAGCGCCGTACCATCTTGTAGGCCGAGTACACGATTAATTTCCTCCACGGGATTTGCAACATTTTCATCAAACTGTAGAGGGTCACGACGTTTCTCATTTTCGATTCGCAGACGCCATAGCAAAAATTCCCCCGGATCGTCGGTTACCGCTTTGCCGTAGGTCGTTTGCTTCGTAGAAAATGGCATAAAGAGGCCATGCGCCCGGTAAAGGGCCAGGGCTACCGAATTTTTTGCGCTTTCCTCGGTCGGCCTTTCCGTCCAAAATTTTTCCTGCAGCACTAGCTCGCTGCGAGCGTCGTTCATCGCTGCTATCTCTGCTCTGGCATTATCTAGAGCTGCTCTGGCATTATCTAGATCTGCTCTGGCATTATCTAGAGCTGCTCTACGAGTAGATAGATGTAGCAATTCTTTACTCGCGCAGAATTCGGTACGGGCGGCAAAAACAGACTCAAGGAGAGTCCTATCTGTGGTGGATGGGCGATAGCCACAGATTGCCTCATCTATCTGATCCATATGCGCCATCAGCTTATTAAATTCGTCCTCCCTCATTATTTTGGAAATAGGTCTTTTGTCCGCCCATAGAGATTTTAAAGGATCGGGAAGATCGGCCGGTTCCTTCGCAACAACAAAAAGGCATTTCACAAGATCAGCGACCGTACTTCCACTAAAACCCTTCCTTACGCCCGGATGAAAGGAACTGGTATTTCCGGTTTGCACATAAAACGGCAGCGAGTTGGTACGAAAAGCTCGAATTCGTGCATCGGTCAGGCATTTCTGCACGTCGATATTTCTACGAGGGCAAAGCTTGGCTAACAGCTTTTTGCATGGCTCCAATGTTGCGCCATGGATCTCTGTTTGCACATCCTGCTTTGAGAGGTGATCCGGTAGCACCGCACAGTAGCTTTCATATATCCTATTCAATACATAGCTCGTGCCCTCAATCACGTATGCGTAGCTCTCTCGCCATATATTGAAGTTTCGCTGCGCCAGTGCAAGGTTACTCTCAGCTTCCTGAACATTTTGCTGTAATGGCGCAATGGCTGCCTCCAAATCCTGGACGTGAGTGTCACCAAGGGCTGACGATGCACGATTTAGCGTAAATTGAGCATTGGATAAATTATAAAATCGTTCAATTAGGCGAACCAGTTCGTTCCATTTGTTGACACTCTCCTTGGAGTTTGAAAAATTCTTTCGCAATTGAAGAGCATAGTTGCCGGGACTATTCGCCGACGAATCTAGGGAAAAAAGTTCGTTTAACAATTTCTCCTTTTTCTCCAGTTCTCCGGGATCCGTCGCTCGCAAACCTGACAGGTTTATGCGTTCCTCCGATTGGGCCTTTCTATCGATTGCGTCGGCGAGTAATTTGCCGCCCTCTTTGTCCGCATCTGCAAAAATGTCTCGGGCGGCAGCGGCTATGGTAACCTTTGCGATCGTGGCTGCGGCTCCGTCCTTTTCAGGAAAACTTCCGGCGAAAGCCGCAATTTGCGGCTTTATTTCCTTTTCGAAGGAACTTTTTGCTAAAAAAAAGCCAATGGAAAACGTTACAACGCAAAGGAGATAATAAAAAAATCTTTCGACTGTTGGACAGCTCCGTACCGCTTTCAGCGAAGCTAGTCCCGGATCAGAATCAGAGGATGATAATGGCGCAGTTTTTATGAGGTCCAGGCCGGCGGTCTCCGTTGACAAATTAAACGCCGCCGCCACGTCATAACCCATGCGCGAATAGGCCACGTTACGCGCGCCAAAAGAAACCGAACCAGTCTCCATCAGAATGCTATTATAGGAAAAAATTTTTCTTTAGTCAAAAAAAAATAGACCTTAGCGGCGGATGGGTGGTCCGTGCTTCCAAAACGGTTCCCGGTACAGTCCACGACTTTGCGTTTCATAGGCAAATGGAACCGCTTCCAGCTTGGGCCCTACTCTTCGCCCATTCCGGCTACCAAGGCGTAGCCACGTAGAGGGAAGACTTGGCTAATATTACGAAAGTCACCCATGCCGTCCTGCCTCGGGCAGAGCTAAAAGGTCCAGATCTGGCAAACGAATTTTTAGGTTGTCAAAGGCAATTGGATCATCGGCAAGTGCCCTCTGCCCGTAGGCCCATGGGGCTCCTTTGGGTTGGTTTTACCTTTTGAGCCGTGAAAGTCATTCAACTTCTCGGCTGACGGGACGATTGGCCTGCCTTCTCGGGAGGGGCCCACTGTGAGTGAAAACTTGCCGTAGGCCGTTGTGCCATTTTTTACAGGTATTGCAAAAAATCCTCGACATTGGTCACTTTGCGGCGCCAACTGAGAAAAAAAAGAATGGGGCGTTTTTGTCGCGATTTTTCCGCGTTCGCGCCCATTTCTATTCCAACCGTACCGTGAACTATGAAATTTACAGATTTAAATCCAAAAAGGGAAATTGGCGCTCACAGTTTGCTCATTGAACTGGGCGAATTCCGTCTGCTGGTGGACGGCGGAATGAGTCCGAAAGACGTGGGCCTGTCTAGCTTGCCCGATTATACACGCATCCCCAGCGATTCCATCGACTTGATTCTTTTAACTCACTGCCACCTGGATCACATCGGCTCATTGCCATGCGTGCACCGCAGCCAGCCGTCGGCTCGGGTGCTCATGACCCCGGCTTCCGGAGAAATTTTGCCCGTAATGTTGCAAAATTCCTACACGGTCATGTTGAGGCAGCGAGACGAGAAAAACGTAGAGGAGTACCCACTTTTTTCGCGGCCGGAGGTGGACGCAGTGCTGGGCGATTTCTTTCCAATGCACTTCGGTCGCATGCGGGAGTTTGTTAAAAATGGGGACCGCCTTAAAATTACCTTTTTCCCGGCCGGCCATGTCATGGGGGCTGCCGCTGTCCTTTTGGAGCACAGGAATAAAAAATACTTTTTCACCGGCGACATTCTCTTCCGCCGTCAGCATACCCTGAATGGCGCACAAATCCCTTCCATGAAAGTGGATGTGCTGATCACGGAAACCACCAGAGGCCTGGCGGAGCATTCGGAAAATTTTCTATATGAGGACGAACTGGCTCGGCTGCTGGAGTCCGTTGCCAAGGCCATAAAAGGCGGCGGGTCCTGTCTATTGCCCGTCTTTGCTCTCGGCCGCATGCAGGAAGTGATTGCGCTTATCTACGAAGGCCGGAAGCGCGGCATCTTGCCGAGTGGATTTCCCATCTATTGTTCCGGACTTGGTCTGGCCGTTGTGGATGTCTTTGAAAAAATAATGCGCGATCGGAAGAAGTACGGAATCGATTATGCGGCCCAGGATCCGATCGCGCCGCCGGTCCGGCAAGACTTGCGGCATAAAATGGCACCATCGGCTGACAAGTGGGGCTTTCGGAAGCGTATTCTTAGCGCGCTTAACGTGCGGCCACTCCCTCGCAACCGAATCAAAGCGGGCGTGGACATTCGCAGGCCGAGTCTCTTTATCGTAAGCAGCGGCATGTTGGTAGAGAATACGCCCGCCTATCAGGTGGCTGCTTCCCTCCTACCTTTTTCGCATAACCTCATTGCTTTTACGGGCTATTGCGATCCCGATACGCCCGGCGGGCACCTTCTCGCACTCAGTCCGGGCGATTCGTTCACCTTCGCGGCGCTAGAATTTGTGACAGCAATTGGGGCCCATGTGGAGCATTACGATGCCAGCGGCCATGCAGACCGGGAAGACTTGCTTTACATGGCTCGAGCGATGGAACCATCTTCCGTTGTGCTTTCTCACGGCGACGACGATGCCCGTCATTGGTTCGAAAACACCCTGAAATTAGCCCTGCCTCAGGCAAGGGTTGTCAATCCGGAACCGCAAAGAACCTATGAATTTTGAGTCTTAATTCCAGTTCTTATAAAGCGGAATGAATCCCGATGGGCGCAGGAAAAAACCTTGCCGCCGCCAAAGTGCAGGAAGAATTGAAAATTCTACCCTATTAGTGAAACGGGATTGGCGGCGGCTGGTTTGTGATTTTTGAGCACAAATTCTCTAATGTCCCCTCGGCTCAGGGGTTTGGAAAGTGGACTAGGTATGAATTTCCTACTGCTTGGATCCCAGCGCAAAAAAATGAGACGTCTTTCGTTGGTAGATGGGTCTACGGTAAAAACTGGGAACTGCGGCAATGGCTGGCGCCGATCAATGCAGCTGGTGGATTTTTTTTCGGCTTCCTCTTCCAAGAGAACATCAAAACTGCAACCTGGATACCGTAGTTCAAGCATTTCACGCGCCGACTCCTTGCGCCTTTTCTTGATATCGGCCTCAAGTGTACCGACATCATCCAGATTGCTCTTTTTAGCCTTAATGATTTCGTGTGAAATGACAGTTAAATGATAGGCAATTTCCATTATGCGCAGCTTATTACTGTCTCGTTTATTTGATAATTTCATTGCCGCCGCGTCCACTGGAAAGCCCTGGGCGTCAATTACTGGAAGCGCACCGCCAACTGGAGAGGCAGACGGGATCGGCACATCGCCAGAAGAATCAGGAGTAACTCCGAATCTAAAAAGATCATTCGCCGATTTAAGCGCTCGGAGCAGTTCCTCTATTTCTGTATTGTCCAGTTGATTGACAGCTGCCTTATTTAACAGGCGCGCGATGTTAGTGCGAACTTCGACAGGTTTTATTACTACTTCGGCACGGTCCCCCTTGACGGGGATGCGCACTTCGGAAGTGGAAACGTCGCCAAAAGCAAGTAACGCGTCACAGGTTCGTACTATGGCCGACGCATCTGCTCCAAATTTAGATCCCGCATTTCCACCGCCTCCTAGACCTATATTTTCCCCCATACGTTTTATATCGTCAGTTTTCGGCAGTTGGCCGTTAATTTTAAATGGCCCCGCTTCGTCAGGGAGAGCCTTTCGGGCCTCTTTGTCCTTCTCATTCCGAGAAACGTGCACGGTCGCGTATGCGTGCCGCGAGGCAAGGCAGCCGGCGGCGGTAGTGGACGGATGGACAAATCTTGAAAAACCAAGGCCCGAAGGCGCACTCATAATCTAACTCTATTACCCCATTCTTATATGTCAATAACAAAATATGGGTAGCGGCTATGATAACCTTTGCGATCGTGACTACGATTCCGTCGTTTGCTAGCCGATTGGACACAAACGCCATTGACAGGGCATCCATCGCCAGTGATACTGCGGGCTTGTGGAGGAAAAAAGATATCTCGTAGTGGGGAACTGGAAGATGCATCGAACGGTAGAGGAAACCGCCGATGCGCTGTCAGATTTAAATCGTCGCTGGACTGATAAGGGACAGGTCATCTTGTCCGTCTGCCCTCCTTTTACGGCCCTCTCTACCGCTGCGAAAATTTTGTCCAGCGGCGCCATTCGGCTGGGGGCGCAAACTTTGCATTGGGAAAGAAAGGGAGCCTTTACCGGAGAAATTTCTCCCTCCATGTTGAAAGAATTGTCTGTCCAGTACGTCATCGTGGGCCACAGCGAGCGGCGGGCACTGTTCCACGAGGACGGCCCGACGGTGGCGAAAAAATTTGCGACGGCGCTGGAAAATGACCTGAAACCCATCCTTTGCGTGGGAGAGACCGAGGCGGAAAGGGAAGGTGGCAGACATAAGGAGATCGTAGAAGGGCAAATTCGCGAGACGCTGGAATCGGCGAGGGCACCGAAAAATTTTGCCATCGCCTACGAGCCTGTCTGGGCCATAGGAACGGGGAAAACGGCGACGGCGGAGGATGTACAGCTCATGCATGGCCATATCCGGAACGTTCTTCGGGAGTGCGGTGTCGCGGCCGATCTGGTCCCCATCCTCTACGGCGGCTCCGTGAAAGCCGCCAACTGCGGCCAACTGTTCTCCCGGCGGGACGTGGACGGCGCCCTCGTCGGCGGCGCGTCGCTGCAGAACGACGAATTCCTTGCCATCGCCGCCCGGGCGGCGGAGCTGGTCGGATCGAAAAAGAGAAACGGACAAATCGAAAGTTGACGGTACGAGTGAAATTATCTTCCGTGCGCAGGTCGGAGAGGTGACGGAGTGGCCGATCGTGCGGCATTGGAAATGCCGTGTACCTCACGGTACCGTGGGTTCGAATCCCACCCTCTCCGCCAGCGTCGGCTGAACCGGACGAGAAACACGAAAAAGCATCGACAGAAAGTGCTGCCCTGTAGTTAGTTATGCCATAAACAGGGTAGAAGAACCCACGAATGATCGCCGCCTTAACACCAAGACGAGGATCCAGAAAATCGTCCGCGATGCGACGCGGCCCAGCCGGTACAAGGCGGAAAAGAGCAGACCAAAGATGAGAAACGGCAGCAGGCAAATGACGAACGACTTGAGCGTGATGCTTAGCGCCAAAAG
>JAIRTQ010000100.1 GCA_031254835.1 Puniceicoccales bacterium
CGGCAGTTCGGGGAGTTCTAGCTCGTCTGGGTCCCGCAGCGGGAGTTCGTCGTCCAGCAGCGGAAACTCCTCCGGCAGTAGCAGTTCGGACGTGAGTTCTAGCAGCGGGAGCTCCTCCGGCAGCGGTAGTTCGGGTTCCTCTGACAGCTCCAGCATCTCGGGTTCCAGCGGCGGAAATTCTTCAGACGACGGCAGTTCTAGCTCGTCTGGGTTCAGCAGTGGAAGTAGCTCAAGTTCAAGTTTTAGCGGCGATGGCTCTTCCAGCAGCTCCAGCATCTCGGGTTCCAGCGACGGAAGTTCGTCGTCTGGCAGCGGAAGCTCGGACTCCTTCAGCAGCTCCGGCAGCTCGGGGTCTAGCGGCGGAAGTTCGTCGTCCGGCAGCGGAAGCTTCTCCGGCAGTAGCAGTTCGGGTAGCGAGGGTTCGTCGAGCGGGTCCGATTCGAACTACGGCCGCTTCGAAGCGCTGAGCTGTGCCTGGCTGTCCGGCGTCGTTTTGCTGCAAGATTGTGGAAATTTGCTGGCAGCGGAGATTTCTATCCGCTCGGGGCTGAGGGATATAGGCGTTTTTTGCGCCATCGACGGGCAGAAGGAGCGGATTGGATCGGGTTCGCCGATTCGGTTGAGCGGGCTGTCCCTCGTGGCGGGCGTAATCCACACTGCCAATGGCCCCCTGGGGCCCATGCGGTTCGGAGAATTTCTGGAATATTCCCATGGCGAAACGAAGACGGTAAACAAGGTTGCAGCTGGCGGCACAATTTTTGGCGACGGAAAGGTTGATGCGCTGGGCGTTGGCGGCTTTTTCAAGATGGCTTTTCCCACCATGGGCATCGGTCGGCCGCGGGTGGATGGCCTGCTCCGACTCGGCGAATTACAAAACAAATGGAAGAGCAAAAATCTGGGCGGCGATGGGCCGGCAAAATTTTCCGGCACCCCCTCCTATCAAAGCATCCAGTTTGGAGTCTCTTATGGTGCAAATCTATGGGAAAAATATTCCATCGATCTCTATGGCCGCTACTTTTGGACGCGGCTGGATGAGAGAACTTTAGATTTCCTCGACGAGGAACAGGCTACCTTTCAAGCGCTAAATTCCCACCGCCTACGTTTCGGCGGTCGACTCCGCTATGCGATCGATTACCGGCTGATGTCCTGGTGCGAAAGCTATTTCGAACGGGAGATGGCCGGGACAGCCAAAGGATTCTCCGGCGGGTCGACAAATTTTTCTTTCCCCCTAAAGGGCAACTGTGGCACCTGCGCCGTCGGAGTGGCCTATCGGCCGATTCCGACGGCCAAGGTCCATGTCGCACTGCGGGGCTCCGTTGGCTCTCGGAAGGGCATAGACGCTTCCTTACAAGCGTCCTATGAATTTTAAAAGCTACAGAAGAGAGCGCGGACGGCGTTCGCAGCCGAAGCTGTAAATGGCGGATTCGCGGCACGATTTGCCCGTAGTTGCCGCGTGAATGGCCAGCGCGAGCGCCCAAAAGCGGTCTCCGTGGCCGAGGTCGGTCCGGTCGGTGGCAAGACGCAGGTGGCCGGACAGGGCGTTTTCTCGGCGGATGGAGTGCAGGTCTGCCCGAACGGTCTGATCCGTCGGGATGCGCAATTCTCTCCGTTCGAAGGCGGCGCGCAGCCCGAAGGCGAGGGACTCTTTCGCAGCGGCCGTGAAGGTGATGCCTTCCACGCGAAATTTCCCAAACCGTTCCACGGCGCGCTCCACGAACTGCTGGCCCATGCCGGTGCGGTCAACGCAGGCCCGGACTAGGCGGGGAAGGCGAAGAAAAAAATCCAACAGCCGCTCCTGTTCGGCGAAGGTCTTGCCCTTGAGGCACTCCACCCGCCTTGTGTGGCAGATGCCTCCCACGTTCTCCAGCAGCCAAAAGACGCTCAAATCACGACTGCGACCCAAATCTAGACCCAGATAGGCGGGACCTTCGAGGATTATTCCGTCGATCGGCCCGCTCCATTTCTCGCCCTCGGCCATTTCGCAGCTTTCGATAAGTTCGTAGGGCAGAAAGGCGTCCGCTTCATCTTCCGGCTGGCACATGTACTCCTGCTGGAAGGTGGCTTCGTCGGGACAGGAGCGGCGGATGAAGTCGAAGTACTGCGCTTCGTCTAGGAATTGGCGCGGGTCGCCCTCGGGCAGTTTGGTCTTGAGTTTCCTTAAAAATCCCTGCTCCAGAGCATCTTGTAACGTCACCCGGTGGAGAGAAAAGTTTTTGGGATTGTCGCCGCAGCGGGCCTCCCGAATGAGGCCGTTGAAGAAATTTCCTGCGCCTCGGTGGGTGGAAAGGATTTCTAGCTGACCGCCCCAAGTTATTCCGGGCGAGGCAATTGCATAGAGCAGCTGCGGATCGCCATGGAGCGCGAATTCGTCCAGCACGCGGCTGCCTCGTTTGCCGGCCTGGGCGTCCGGATTTGAGGAAAGAGAATGGATGGAACTGCCATTGGCGAAGGACAGGGAAAGGGAGGAGCTGCGGCCTTCGGCGGCTAAGGCCTGGAATCCGAGTTGACGGCCGGCGCCGTTGATCAGATTAGCGAAATTGCGGCAGTCCCCGATGAAGAGCTTTGCCTGCAGTTCGTCCCTGGAAGAGACCCAGCTGTTTAGCCGTCGGCCGCGAAGCGCGTGGAGCCGCACGAGCCGATAGGCGGTGGCCCAGGACATGCCTATCTGCCTGGACTTTTCCAGCAGCTTCATGCGCGAATCGTCTCGAATCCAGCGGGATTGGTAAGGCAGAAAGAATGGCTCGCGAACTCTGCCGGCCATGTCCCATTCTAGGGGAAAACTTTTGGGAAAGTTTCTCTTTGGATCGAACGAGTTGGACTCGTTTGCATCGTTCGTTCCCTGTGCAGTCCAGGGCGTAAAAAGAGTAAATCGCACCGGTGGAAAAGTTTTGACATTTTTCGAAAAAGCAGCCGGCTGCGCCTATGAGTACACCTAAAAGTTTGCCTACCTAAAGGGTTCCTGGCGTTCATGTTAGGTATTTTGCCCACTAGGACAACATGCCGACGAATGTTCTAAAAGAGAATGCGTGTATGTTGCTCAATGGCTATTGGCGAAAGGGTTTAAGAGCCGCATTGCAGATATCCTTTGTTCCGCTGGTGATCTACTTCGACCACGTCCATTTGTCCGCTGGCAACAGCGCTGCAATTTTCCTGCTATCGCAGTTCTTTACGCCGAACGTGGCCATTGGAGATCTTCTTGGCCGTCTGTTCAATTTCGTACCGGTTGCGGAGCCCAGATTTTTCTGGAAAAAGACCACCGCGCAATTGACCACTTTCACCGAGGCGGACGGCCGAACGTTGGTCGATCTGCTGAGGGCTGCTAACTCCGGGGAAGGAGCTTCCGGCAAGCCCCTCATGGAAAGTGATCTAATTTTTCTTTTGCAGAAGTTTTAGACGCAGAGCAAGCCGAGAAAGCAAATGGAGTGGTGGAAGTAGATGGGGAAGAAGAAGTAGAGGAATTGAAGGAGGAATTGGAAGAGGCGCAAGTGAAGTATGCAATTGGCTAGTCTTTGGCCCGCAAATAGGAGCCGACGCTTCGGTGGCGGTTGACACAGGGCAGGCAATGGCTATGTGCTGAGGCCGTGTCGCCGCCTTTCATTTTTCTGCGCGTGCTACGCTGGCCGATCTTGGATCTTCCTTTCCGTCGACTGCCCCAGGATTTGCTGTCATTTGCCTGCGATTGTGTGCGAAGGATTTGCGCCTTACCGGCTGTGCCGCAGCTTCTTTTCCTGTCAGCCGCAACGACGGCCCTTAGCTTCCTATGAGTCGGCTGTCGTTTTTTTTACTTTTCCTCACGACGGTCCTAGTCCTTGCGCCGCTGGCCGTTCTACGGGGGCGCGTCGCTGCGGACTGCCGCCGGACCGAAGCCGTGTTCCTTTCACCTGCACTGGCCGTTTTTCTGTTGGCCCTTTGGGTGCAAATTTTTCCGGCCTTTCCCAAACTTCGTCCGCCGCTGGCCTTTTTTGCCATGCTGCTTCTCTATGGACTGGCGCCCTTCGACGGCTGGCTGCGGCAAGAGCTCTTACTACGCATCAGGGTTTGGACGGCGCTTCGGCTGTCTATGCTTTCACCGCTTCCCTGGCTTTTGCCGCCGGGCCGACTTTTAGAGGGCGGCGGCGGAATCCTCCTCCTGCTGCTCGCTGCCTTTCACGGAATTTTCTATCTTTTTTCCCTGTGCTGCGTTGGGCGATGGAATCGGTGGAGAGAGGATCTATTTCTTGCCGTCGGAGGACTCTATCTTGTCGCCCTCTACCTGCGAAGTTCCGTGCTCCTCGTCTTGGCGCTGGCCCTTCAACTGTGCCTTCTATGGAACTCGTGCGGTCGTAGGACTGTCGATGATAGTTGAGGGAAGTTTCAATCGGTCGCGGGCATATCCGCGACGGTCGCTTTTACGTCGCAAAGGCTAGTCCCCTGCGCGGAATGTCGTAGGCCGTGGCGATAGAAGAGGACAGGTCAGGGGAACGGCTGTGGGGCCTGCGCTGGATTCTTTTTCCCATTTTTTTGTACCTCGCCATAGGCCTGTTTTTCCGACAGATTATTCAGCACAGTAAATTTACGGAACTTGGCCGGCGCCAAAGCCATCGCCGCGTTTTGCAGCCGGCGCCGCGGGGCAACATTTACGATCGCAATGGGATTTTGCTGGCCGGGAACCGACCACGCTTCGTGCTGGCGATTTATTTGCAGGAGTTGCGGGAGGAATTCGCCGACGCCTACCGGTCCAATACGCGTGAACTGCGGGAGGCCGGCCGCAGCTTTGTGCCGGAAGAGAAACGTTCTCTGGCCAGAATGGCTGTCATAGAGAAGTATTTGGACAGCGTTCGCCCCTTGCTGCCCTTTCCGGTTGCGGTGGACCGGATTGCCCTCGACCGCCATTTCCGGCAGCAGCCGCTTTTGCCTTTTTTTCTAGTCGATGATCTTCCTTGGGAAGTTTTTGCATCTCTTGTCGAGCGCCTTCCGCCGGACAGTCGCCTGCAGCTGCTCACTCGCACATCCCGCGTCTATCCCAACGGATCGCGCTGTGCCCACGTCCTCGGCTACGCGGCGCCGGCTCCCGTAGCGCCCGACGGCGGACAGTTCCGCACTTTTAGCGAGAGGACGCTGGTCGGCCGGGCCGGGATCGAGGAGGCCATGGATCGGTTTCTGCGGGGGAGGGACGGCGATGAGATCCTCCTGGTGGATCCGGCTGGGCAGCGAGAGAAAATATTGTATTCCAGCCCTTTAGAGCCCGGCCGGGACCTCTACCTGTCCCTTGACTTAGATCTGCAGAAAATAGCGGAAGATGCTCTGGGTAAGGAAATTGGCTGTGTTATTCTCAGCGATGTGTGGACCGGCGAAGTCCTCGCCATGGCCAATGGACCTTCCTATGATCCCAACGTCCTCACGCCCAGCATTTCGCAAAAAACTTACGAACGGCTCACGGAACAGGGCGTTTGGGCCAATCAGGCCATTCAGGGGCTCTATCCGCCCGGTTCCGTATTCAAATTGGTCTCCCTGGAGGCCCTGCTCCGCTTCGGGGTCGTGGATCGGAACACAGTCCATCCCTGCGAAGGTAGGACGCGCGTGGGAAATCGTATCATCCGCTGCCCCAATCACTTCGAACGTGGACCGCTCCCCTTCCCGCTGGCGGTTGCGAAGAGCTGCAACAGCTTTATCGTAGATAATATTTTTTCCATTCCGCTGGAAAGTTTTCTCGATGAGACCTGCCGCCTGGGCTTTGGCGCGCCCACCGGCATCGAACTGCCCCACGAAACGGGCCGCTCTCTGGTCCCATCTCCCAAGTGGAAAAAATCCCGCGGCTACGGCCGCTGGACGGACGGCGACACGGCCAATTTGGCCATCGGTCAGGGCTATCTATTAGTCACTCCCATGCAGATTAATGCGCTAACGGCATCCCTGGCGACCCGGCGGGAGCGGACCCGGCCGACGATTCTGCGCCGCAACTCCATCATTCTAGCTCTGTCTCCGTTGGGCCTCAATGATGACTGCTATGACGCGCTTTTGGAGGGCATGGTGGGCTGTGTGAACTACGGTTCCGGCCGCCGTTGTCGGCTAGACGGCATCGCCGTGGCCGGCAAGACTGGCACCGCCCAGGTGCGGGACGGACCGCACAGCAGCCATTTGGCCTGGTTCACCGCCTTCGCCCCTGCCGAGCGGCCCCAGGTGGCCATAACGGTCATGGTAAAAGAGGCCTACGAGGGGCGGTCCTATGGTGGAGGCAGCGAGGCCGCCCCGGTGGCTCGAAAAATTCTGCGAAAGTATTTTGAGAAATATTCGGCAGAACGCCGACAGCCGCAGCAAGGAATTTTCATGCCGAGCGAGTGAGTTGCGCCGGAAGGTGCCGCTCGGGGAGACTAGCGGGCCGTGGCCGGGCCGTCCGTCTGCGGCTTTTGTTTTTCGTTGCCGGCTGGATTGCCGCTAAGAATTTGCAGGGCATATACATCCGGAGCGATCATGCGAAAATGGCCAGTGGCCAGGTCCCCGTCGTCGATTGCCGCATCCAGCCGTTCCATCTCTCGCATGGTCCGATTGGGATGCTCTACGACCAAATTCGTCACGGGCTGGTCCTTGCTGTCGTAAAAGTGACGAATCTTCCACCGACCGTCGATGGGTGAGCGCGGAGGTTTTTTTTGGAGCTTTTTCCCGATGGCCGGGTAGGTCGGTTCCGCGGGCTCCGCCTGATAGGCGTACTGATTCAAAGATTCTTGCAGCAGTAGAACCTCTTCAACAAAACGCCTGTTTTGCGATTGGCGGATGTGACTGCGGACGCGAAAAATGCCGAATAGAACGGCAACTGTGACAAAAAAAACGGAGAGCAGAAGCGGAACGAGTTTCCGAGTAACCGACCCGTCAGGGGAATGCCTCTCCACACCGACATTGTCCGAATATTTCGCGCATCGGCAAGCATTTTTACTGCCAATGGCAACATTCTTTCTCGGTAATGGCCGGTGGCGGGCGAGCATTTCGAGCCATCCGTGCAAAAAAATCTTGCCCGCCGGCGGAAGGCCTTTCTAGTGCCTTCATGAGGGCGCTGGTGCGAACGCAGGGGACGCAGGTTTGGGTAGAAGAGGGAAAGATTTTGCAGCTCAACCGGTTCGTCGGAGCGGAGATCGGTGACAGCATCGAATTGAATGAGGTGTTGCTGCTGGGCGAAGGCGCAGAAACGAAGGTGGGTACGCCCCTGTTGGCCGGCGCTATGGTAACGGCCAAGCTGCTGTCCCAGGAACGCGGCAAAAAAGTTCTTGTGATGAAGCGTTTGCGCCGCAAAGGGGCCCACAAAAAACGGGGACACCGGCAGGCACTCAGCACCATACAAATCGTAGCTGTCGAGGACGGAACAAATGGCGCATAAAAAAGGGCAGGGTACGTCCCGAAATGGCCGGGACAGCAAAGGGCAGCGGCTTGGCGTGAAAAAATTCGGCGGCGAGCGGGTCCGCGCCGGTAACATTCTCATGCGCCAGCGGGGGACTAAGGTGCGTCCCGGTAACAACGTGGGCATGGGTCGGGAT
>JAIRTQ010000014.1 GCA_031254835.1 Puniceicoccales bacterium
ATTCAATTGCCCCATCTTCGCCTTGCTCGACGTCTCTAGGTAGCCATTCCCTAAGAGAATGAATGTTGCTAACACCGGAAAGAAGCATGCAAAAAAACATCCCTACGGAAGCCAGCCAATCGAGGCCGAGGTTTTGCGCCGCTTGCGCCGTCTTGAAGCAAAAAAAGAGAGAATTTGACCCTGCGTCGCATTTGCTTGCTATCTCCTTGAGGAGATTGTCAGTTGGCAAGGGATTCGTGAAAGACGACGAAGCGAAGAGGGTTTGAACTTTCTCCGATGGCCGAAAGCGGGAGGCGGGAGGACCGACAAGGCTCACGAGTCTATTTTATGCGGCCCACACCTAAAGGCAAATGCGAAAATACTTCGGTCTTTGAGCCGAGTGCTTGAAATTTTTCGTACGCTGCGCGATAGAGATTAAAGCTAGCAGGTTCGAATTTGAGATTAGGATTCGAGCTAGGTTTCAACGTCATCACTAGTCATCGCATCGCTTTCGTTCGGCGGATCGTCATCGCCCAGATCGTCATCGTTATCATCCGGATCGTCAACAGGTTGGCGATTGGTCCAAAGACTTTGCCGAGGAATGCAATAGTCGGGAGGACGAGTCCATTCTCCTACTTTAACACCGAGTCCTGCAACGCCAAACCCTATGCCTATGATGAGCATCGGTAGCCCAAAAGGCGGCAGAATTACTGAAATGAGGATGCCAACGATCAAGCCCGCGGCGCCCATGGCGAGGAGGAACATTGACAATGTTCCTTCGGATTTCGTTTTAACGCACTGTGTACTGACGGTTTGCGCAATTTGCCGCGTGGTTGGCGCGATGGCTATCGCTCCGGTGCTTGGCATTTTCGGAGCGGGCGCTTCCGGCAAAGGCGATTGCGGAACATCTGCGTAACGGTTCAGTGTCATATGCTGAGCATAGCGAAAAAACACACTCGAACAAGCCTTTTGGCCTGCTGCACAAGACTGCATCAATTCAAATCGCAGAACTTCACTTAGATAGGCGCTCCGTAAAACCAGCTATTGCGGCGCAATTTGCGAAGTGTGCCCCGGGGTGGTCAGTGTAAATGTTTGCGCTTTTCAATTTTCTTGCTACGATAGCCCCATGATGACAGGTTTTCTCGTCCCTTTCCATAGTCCCCTTGTCGGGCAGCTGGAAAAAGCGGGAGTAGAATTGCTAGATGGCTATGGCACAGATGCGAAGTATGTGTCACTGGACGCAATTAGGACGCAGCGGGCCAACATATGTAAGTTTTTGAATTTCAGCGCGAAGCGCGAACTTTACAGGCTTCTTGGGTTTACGTATCCGTTTCTTGCATCGATTTTTCTTCCCAGAAAGTATTTACTTAGGGCAAGCAATGAATTTTGGGCCGCTACCAGCGACTGTCTCTCTTCAAAGGAAGTAGGTGAAAGGGAAAAGAAAAAACATCGGGAAAAAACGTGCGAAAATTTAGAAAGAGCCTATAGGGTACTCCCGTCTTTCACGCAAGGCGTGCGCTCCATTGCGGAACAGGCACTTACGCAAATCAGAACGAGCGGTGCGTGCTATCTAAATCTGTCGGGAGTTTCTGAGGATATCGCGTTTAAGGTCCTCTCCTTTATTGCTGGAAATGGACTGGCGGATAGGGTCGTAGGGATAGAGCTCGACTGTGAAAATCGGCGACGAGGCACCGGCTGGCTGACAGCCCCATTTCCCAGCTTAGCCCTTCACGGCAAAAAAGTCTCGAACCGCCAACGTATTGATGAGTATACGCTCTATGGAAGAAAACTAAGCAGGCACATTAGGCTTGCCTTGCAGGTTCCATCTGTAGGGAAAGCCAAAAGTCCAGCCCTTGAAACGTTCGAAAAGATCGGGTCGCTGATTGAGAAATTTCCTCAGACCGTACGCGACATGATAGCGCGTTTCATGGAGCAAATCGAAAGAACCGGCATCGCGATTTTGGATCTGCGTGGCGACGAGTATTCGAAGGAAAGCATAGATTTTTTTCTTAGCTTTCTCCATATAAATGGGTTGGACGATTGTCTGGCTTACGTAAAGGTAAGAAATGATTTGAAAGTGAACATTTCATCAAGTTTTCACTCCAGAAGCGAAGGAGAATCCGGGCAATTATTCGTAAGCAAGCGCCTCACTCCTGGGGATCGACAGGCCTGCCGACTAATGGGGGATCAAGGCCTACCATTTTCCGTGAAAATTCCTGCCCCCAAAAGGTCAGATGGCAAAACCAAAAGTGAAATCGCTGAACTATTCGAAGCGGACAAGGCCCGCATTGCTAAGCTTCCCATTAAAGTTCAAAATTTGGTGCGGTATGTCATCGATCAAACTGGCAAAGACTGTTGCCTGTGCTTAGATCTGAGAGAGTTTTCACAAGAGGATATAAATTCCTTCTTTTCTCTGACATCAGTCGAACATTTGGGCGGCCTTTTGCGGTTCGTGCGAATGAAAAAGGAAACAACCATAAGGCGCTTTTTGTCTCATTTCCCACATCTTAAAAATGCTACTAATTTGGTGGATTCGAACGGTCGAGTCTATGCGGACAACGGTCTCACGGCAGCCGGTTTGCTTTCATGCGTTCAACTGGCGAAACCACAGAGGGCAAAAGGTAAAACTGCGCCGGCTGGCGAGATTTGACGGAGTGGGGCCACCGTCCGCCTGGAGCGGATGGTACAGCTAGGGCTGTCGGTTGGACCGGCTGCTGCATTTTCCACTTTCCCCTTGCGTAGCGCAACGATCCCTGCAAGTCCATCGGCGGCGGGATGTAGCTCAGTCTGGCAGAGCGCTACGTTCGGGACGTAGAAGTCGCTGGTTCGAATCCAGTCATCCCGACCAGGCGGATGGCCGTCTTCCAGCGGAACAGATCTCAAAAGGGCGACAAAAAATCCTTTGACAGTGCCCGATCGCCTACTAGACTTATCCACCAGGTGAAGCATATGCTCTGCGCGAAGAGGTTTATTACGCTATCTCTCCTTGGCCTTCTTCCGCTCCTCGGCGGCTGCGGAAAGATGCCGCTCTATACGAATGTTCCAGAACGTCAGGCGAATGAGATAATTTCTCTTCTGCGCGCCCGGAACATGTCCACTGGAAAAGTGACTGGGGCAGAGGGAACTTGGACGGTGACCATCGCCCCGAACCAGTTCGCCACGGCCGTAGACATCCTGAGCAACTACGGCTATCCCAAGGACCAGTTCAACACCATAGGAAAAGTGTTTCAAAAGTCGGGGCTGGTATCTTCTCCTACGGAAGAGCGGGCTCGCTTCATGTACGCGCTTTCGGAAAATTTGGCAGAAAATATTAGCCATGTCTCCGGAGTGGTGACGGCGCGGGTGAATATCGTTTTGCCGGAAAATAACCCATATACGACGGCAACTTCGCCCTCTTCGGCAGCCGTCTTCGTAGCCTATCGGACCGGCTCTAACATTGAGGACTCCATCCGTGACATAAAACTTCTGGTAGCTAATAGCATTGAAGGACTTAGCAACGATAAGGTATCCGTGGCGCTATTCCCTACGCCGCTCCTTTCCGACGAAATGCTTCCGGATGCGCAGCTGGTAAGTGTGCTTTCTATCCGCATGACCCGTGCTTCGCTGTGGGCTTTTTGGGGTCTTCTTCTGGTCGTTGGTGCCGCTGCCGCTGCCGCTGGCGGTGTGGCGGCGAAGGTGCTTTTAGACTACCTAGCCGTGCGGCGTGAAGAAAAGCAAAAGGCGAAAGGGAGTGAGGAAAAAGTGACGGAAAATGCGGTAGAGGAGGCGAAAAATGAAGAGGAAGAAGAAATCGAGGAGGAGTTAGCGCCAGCCGAAAAGAAGAAAGAGGACAGCGAAAGTAAGCCGCCGGAGGGAGATTTTTCCGATGAAGAAGACTGAATCGGCTCTTGAGCAGTGGCGCGCCGGTTGGGGGGATAATAGCCAGGCGGCGGAGCATGTTCGCCTGCTCAAATTTCTTTACGAGCC
>JAIRTQ010000013.1 GCA_031254835.1 Puniceicoccales bacterium
CACCAACTGCCGGGCGGTGGGCATCGGATTCGCGCCGACGTCCAGCAGAACAAAGTTTCTATCGATGGCCGGAATAACAGTGGCCAGAGCGGGTCGGTCGAGGCCTTCGATGGTTCGCAGTCGGACCGTCCCCAACGCCACTAGCGCCCCTGTATTTCCGCAACTCAGAACGCCGTCGGCCCGCCCTTCCTTGACCAACTCGATAGCCTGCGCCATAGAGGCATGCCGTTTCTGCCGTAGGGCCTTGGTTGGACTTTCCTCCATGCCGATCACCTCGGCCGCGTGAAAGACCTCCATGCGGCGGACGACGGAGCGGAAGCGGCGTTCCGCAATGGCGGTCCGAATCGTTTCCCCATCGCCTACTAAAATTACGCGGAATGGAATCGTAGTGCGGGTGCATAGGGCCCGTCGCACACCCTCAAGAATCTCCTTCGGGCCCCGGTCCGACCCCATCACATCGACGGCAAGAACCGGCGGCTGTCCACTATCGCGCATAGGAGTAACGGCCAAACTAATCGACTTCAACCACCTGCCGCCCCCGGTACTTCCCCGTCAGCGGATGCACGTGATGGGGTAAAAACGAACCGCCGTCCTTGTCGCGCGCAAGCTGCGGAGCTTCGAAACGCTTCGCTCCTCGCCGCTTATGACTCCTCTGCTTCGAATTTTTCCTTTTTGGCTGCGCCATGTCTACCTCTCCGCCAAGCTGGGCCGCTCCCACCGACGGCGCAAGGAAAAACATTTCGGCTACTCATAGCCACAATCTGTCGCCATCTGCGAGGGCCCTCAGTTTTTAAGGATTTTGATGAACGTGTCCTGCGGGATGGAGACTTTTCCGATCTGCTTCATGCGCTTTTTGCCCTCCTTCTGCTTGTCCAGCAGCTTTCTCTTGCGGGTGATGTCGCCGCCATAGCATTTGGCCGTGACGTCCTTGCGGAGGGCGCCGAGCGTTTCGCGGGCCACGACTTCTCCGCCGATGGCCGCCTGGATGGCCACCTTGAAAAGTTGCCGCGGGAGCAGTTCTTTGAGTTTTTCGCAGAGCTTTCGACCGTGCGCTACGGCCTTGCTGCGATGGATGATGGAAGAAAATGCGTCCACCGGCTCGCCGTTCACCAGCAGGTCCAATTTTATCAGGTCCGCCTCCGCGTAGCCGGCCAGGTCGTAGTCCATGGAGCCGTAGCCGCGGGTAATGCTCTTAAGTCGGTCGTTGAAATCGATGAGGATCTCGTTCAGCGGCAGGCGGCAGGTCAGCATGAGGCGATCGCCGCCCACATTTTCCGTGCCGCTGCAGATCCCGCGCTTCTCATTTAGCAGGCTAAGAACTTCTCCTAGGGCATCTACTGGCACGTGCAAGGTGGCCAAAATGAGCGGCTCTTCGATGGAGTCAATGGAGGATGGGTCCGGGAAAAATTGCGGGTTATCCACCTCTTTTGTAGCGCCATCGGTTAGATTTATTCGATAAACCACGCTCGGATAGGTAGATAGCACATCCAAGCCGTACTCCCGCCGAAGCCGTTCCAGGACGATCTCCATGTGCAACAGCCCTAAAAAGCCGCAGCGGAAGCCGAAGCCGAGGGCGATGGAGCTCTCCGGCGCGTAGCTGAGGGCCGAGTCGTTCAGACGCAGGCGCCCCACCGCCGCCTTAAGCTTTTCGAAGTCGGAGGTATCCAACGGATAGACGCCGCTGAACACCATGGGCCGCACCTCCCGATAGCCCCTTAGCGCTTCTCGGGCCGGCCGGCCGCTATCCGTAACCGTATCGCCGATTTTGATATCCCCCACGTTGCGAATGCCGGTTACCAGATAGCCCACCTGACCCGGCAGCAGCCGCTCCTCCGCGACCATGGCTGGAGTAAAGCGGCCCAGCTCTTTGATTTGGGTGCCCATGGCGGTCCGCATCATGGTCACGGCGTCCCCCAGACGGAGCGTGCCGCCAAAAACCCGCACATAGCAAATCACTCCACGATAGGCGTCAAAAACGGAGTCGAAGATGAGCGCCTTAGTCTCTTCGGCGACGGCGGGCGGCGGAATGCGGCGCACGATGGCGTCCAAAATATTCTCGATGCCCAATCCCGTTTTTGCACTGGCCAGGACCGCCTCCTCCCGCGGCAGCGCCAGCACCTCCTCCATTTGCTCCAGCACGCGATTTACGTCGGCACCGGGCAGGTCCACTTTGTTGATCACCGGCACAATGTGCAAGCCCTGACTCGCAGCTAGTAGTCCATTTGCAACAGTTTGGGCCTCGATGCCTTGGGATGCGTCGATGAGCAGCAGAGCTCCCTCGCAGGCGGCCAGGCAGCGTGAGACTTCGTAGGAAAAGTCCACGTGGCCGGGCGTGTCCATTAGATTGAGCAGAAATTCTCCCTCCGTCCGATGGCGATAGGCCATGGAAACGGGATGGCTCTTAATGGTAATGCCCCGCTCCCGCTCCAGGTCCATGGAATCCAGCAGCTGTTCCTGCCTTTCCCGGGCCGTGATGGCCCCCGTCGCTTCCAGCAGCCGATCTGAGAGAGTCGTTTTGCCGTGATCGAT
>JAIRTQ010000094.1 GCA_031254835.1 Puniceicoccales bacterium
AACTTCCAGGAGCTGCTGGCTCACATGCCAAACATCGCCGAAATGGAAGAACTTACGGCCTATGTGGCCGCCGTTAACTGCGTCGCGTTTCACCGGGCTTTCGATCCCATTCTGACCGAAGACATGGTCGCCATTTACTTTCCGGAGGGTTCTCCGGCGCCGGCCGAGAAAATTGCGCTGATTCGGCCGCCCAGCTGGGATGGGGAACGGGTTGTCTATTGCGCAAAGGCAAAGTTTCTCCCCGCAGTGCCCTACCGAATCGTCGGTCCCAACGAGGTGGGCGGGTTTCGCGGCGGGCCGCTGTAAGTACCCCATTGCCCCCTTTGCGGGAAAACGTTTGACAGCCCCGGTGGCGCTCCTAGCCGCTTTGCCAGGCCCTCATCGTCTAACGGTTAGGACACCGGATTCTCATTCCGGCAATCGGGGTTCGATTCCCCGTGGGGGTGCCAGCGCAGTGCTGCCGAAATGCTGCGCTTCTGTCAATCGCCCTTCGGGCCGTAAATTTTTTTGCTCCCGTGCTAAAAACGGCACTTTCCCGTTGACTGCGTTGCGGCTGCCATCCAGGGATGGCTGTCCTGAGGACGAAAAAGGGAAAGGCGCGCTATGAATAAATCTGATTTGATCACGGAGACGCATAAGATTTTGGGTGATGAGACTCCAAGGGCGGTCGTGGAACGCGTTGTGAATGCAGCTCTTTCGGCCATCCGGGACGCCGTAGGCAGGAAGGAACCTGTTCAGTTGGTGGGATTTGGTACGTTTTCCGTGGCAGCTCGGGCGCCGAGGACGGGAGTAAATCCGCGCACGAAGGCTCGCATTCGCATTCCGGGCAAGCTGGTGGTGAAGTTCCGACCGGGAGCGGAGCTAAATCGGGCAGTCTGAGCCGGATCTACGCTGGAATTGGCCGTGCGCGTTGGGCTAGGGAGGGACGTGCACCGGCTGGCTCCAGGTCGGCGTTTGCTTTTAGGTGGCGTCTGTATCTCGGAAGAGTGCGGCTGCGTTGCCCATTCCGACGGTGACTGCCTCATACACGCGCTGATGGATGCGCTCCTAGGCGCGGCCGCTTTGCCGGACATCGGCGTTCTGTTCCCCTGTGACGACGAAAAAAATCGCGGCCGCGACTCCTGCAAAATGCTCCGGGAAGTGGTGAAGATGGTTCGCAATCGCCGTTTTCGAATTGTAAACGTCGATCTTATGATTCAACTGGAGGCGCCGCCGGTGAATCCTTTTTTTTCTGCAATCCGCGAACGGCTATCCCCGCTGCTCGGCTCGGAAGGGTCCGTCATAGGCTTAAAAGCAACGACTGCGGAAGGACTTGACTCAGTCGGCAATGGAAAAGCGGTGGAAGTATTCTGCGTTTGTCTGCTGGAAGAAGAGATCTAGGCCGTGGACGAATTTCGCAGCGTCTTCTGTCCGGCAAAGCTAAACTTATTTCTAGATGTTAACGGCGTCGACGAGAATCGTTTCCATCGGCTGACCTCGCTTGCGGTCCGCGTAGATTTCGGGGACCGGCTATGGATTAAATTTGCGGAAGATGGTGCGGAGAAAGATTTTCTCAGCTGCGACGTGGGAGAAGTTCCCACGGATGATCGCAACACTCTCCGCCGCGCTCTCGCCATTTTCCGTCAGCACTATTCCTTCCCGCAGCGGCTGGAGATGCGATTGGAGAAGAATATACCGGTTCAATCGGGTCTCGGCGGGGGAAGTAGCGATGGGGTCCAGCTCATACTGACCCTCAATCGGATGCTGGGCCAGCCATTCGACGGACCTGGCCTGATGGGATTGGCCGCGCAGATAGGGCGGGATTGTCCGCTGTTTCTTGGTCCTTCCCCCTGCATCGTCCGCGGTAGCGGCGAGCGGATCGATCCGCCCGGCGACGGACCATTTGACGGCCTGCTCCACACGAAGTTCCTGCTCTTTAAGCCCATGTTCGGGATCTCCACCGGCTGGGCCTACGAATTTTTAGACAGGAATGGCCTACGCAGCTTCGTCTCGGAACAGGTTTCCAACGATGTCCTGCAGGCCCTGCTGTCTGACCTGCGCGGCGGCGGCCACCGGTCAAATTCATACCGCAACGTATTCCAAAAAGAAATCGCCGAAAAATTTTTGGAGCTGCAGCGAATTTTTCGAGACCTGCCCGAGTATTTCAAACTGAACGGCTACCTGACCGGGACCGGCAGCGCCTGCCATATCCCCATGGATGAGAATGCCGATAGCGGTCCGGTGCAGGCCTACCTGCAGGAGGTGCTGGGCGAGGGAGCGCTCATCCGCGAAGTGCGTCCGGTCGTAGATCTTCACGGGCCCCTGCTAATCATTTGACCAGAGCACTCCATTCCAGCCGATTGCCTTCGTCCTCTTCCGGACGGCGCTGCGAATGCTGGCGGTGGGCTGGCCGGTTCCGAAACTGACGAGTTCGCCGTCATTGCCCTCGAGAGAGTTGTAAAAATTCACGTGCCCGTCTAGAAAAACGACAAAGCCGCCGGAACTGCCGTAGACCCCTCCGTCGCTCCCCTCCGCCGCCCGCCAACGGCCCGTGATGGGATCCAGCCCGCGGCTGTAGGCGAGGGGCGTGGTGGTCGGATCGTCGTCTGCCAATAGTCCAGTAATCACCACAAAGCTAAGCGGATGGCTGCGAAATTCGTCGCTGGGAGAAGTGCCATCTCCGGCCAAAATGTGTCGCGGCGAAGCCGATCCGGAAGAGGTGACAAGGTAGTCTTCGGGAATGACATAGAGGTTTGCATCGTTCACGCCCGTGCCGGCCGCCAGTAGAGCCGCCCATTCGGCCAGCGTTTCGCAGCGGTTCAGTTCCCGCAGCGAGCCGCCCCCATCTCGGTGGGCTCCGTAGGTGAGTGCGATTTGCCGTAAATTATTTACAATGCGCATCTTACGCGCGCGCCCGAGCGCACTTCCAACGGCTGGGGTCAGGAGAGCGGACAGAATTCCGATGATGGCGATGACCGCCAAAACTTCGATAAGCGTAAATGCCTGCTGCCTAGATCTCATGATAGGGATAGGGAAGAGGAAAGCGACGGCACAAGGCCAGCACTCGCTCCCGCACGGCACTGATTCTATCTTCCGGGCTGTCAGCGGTCAAGATTTCTCCGATCCAATCGCCGATCTGCCTCATCTCTTCCTCCCCCATGGCGCGACTGCTCAGCGCCGGAGTCCCAAGGCGAAGACCGCTCGTGGCGAAGGAACTGCGCGCCTCTCCGGGCACGGTGTTGCGGTTGGTGGAAATGTGGGCGCTCTCGAGCAGCCGCTGGGCCCGCAGGCCGTCCATTTCGGGAAGGTTTTTCCGCAAATCGACGAGTACGAGGTGATTGTCCGTGCCGTTGGAAACGAGATGGAAACCATTCCGCCGAAGAGAATTAGCCAGCGCGCTGGCATTTCGCAGCACCAGCTCCTGGTAGCCGCGGAAGGACGGTTGAAGGGCCTCATGGAAGCAGACCGCCTTGGCCGCAATGATATGCATAAGCGGCCCGCCCTGGTTGCCCGGGAAGACAGATCCGTCCACTGCTTTGGCGAATTCTTTCTTGCAGAGGATAATGCCACCGCGCGGCCCCCGGAGCGTTTTGTGGGTCGTGGAAGTGACGAAGTCGCAATAAGGCACGGGCGATGGGTGCAGCCCCGTGGCCACAAATCCTGCGATGTGGGCGATGTCGGCCAGGACGAGGGCTCCGTTTCGGTGGGCAATGCGGGCAACCCGTTCAAAGTCAATGGTCCGCGGATGGGCGGAGGCGCCGACGGTGACCAGTTTGGGCCGTTCTCTTTGGGCAAGTTGTTCCAGAGCCGCGTAGTCGATGAATCCGCTGGCCGGGTCCGTGCCGTAGTGGGTAACCGCGTAGAGCATTCCGCTGGCGTTTTTCGGATGGCCATGGGTCAGATGGCCGCCCTCGACGAGCGACATGGTCAAAATTTTGTCGCCGGGCCGAAGCGCCGCCCCGTAGACGGCCAAATTTGCCTGCGTACCCGAATGCGGCTGCACATTTGCATGCTCCGCCCCGAAAAGTTGCAGAACTCTTTCCAGCGCAAGCCGTTCCACTTCGTCGATAAACTCGCAGCCGCCGTAGTAGCGATGGCCCGGGTAGCCCTCCGCGTATTTATTAGTAAGAACGGACCCGGCCGCCTCCAGGACCGCATTAGATGTAAAATTTTCCGAGGCAATCAGTTCTAGGTGCTCTTCCTGGCGCCGCCGCTCGCGCCCGACGGCGGCAAAAATCTCCGGATCAATTTCTTGCAACTGCTTCATGGATCATGGCCTTCGTCTAAAAGTTCAATGCGGCGGACATGGCGCCCCCCTTCGAAAGGCGTCGAAAAAAACACCTCCAAAATAGCGACCGCCGCCGAGGCGCCCACCCACTGCGATCCGAGACAGAGCACGTTGGCATGGCCGTGTCGACGGGAAAATTCCGCCATTTCGCCATTGATCGCCGTTACGGCCCGAATGCCGCAGAAACGGTTGGCGGCCATAGACATGCCAATCCCTGTGCCACAAATTAGGACGCCGAAGTCCGCATTTTTTTCCAGAATATCGCGCACGACGGGACGGGCGTAGATCGGGTAATCTACCGGCTCCTTCTTCTCTGTGCCGCGGTCGATGAAGCCCATGCCCTTCCGGCGGAGAAAGTCCAGCAGAGTAGACCTGAGACAAACGCCCCGGTGGTCCATGGCAAAACTGACCATCCGCACTTTGGCGACAGGGTCCACTATCGAGCCAATAGAAAACTTTTACAGCGCGGCACAAGACCGTTGTCGTGGCAGTCGTGTACAGATCGCGTGCCGCGTCATCCGTTTTGCATAGTTTATGAGGACAGATCCTGGGAGATTCTTAGCGGGCTGGAGCTATGTGCGTACGCGGCATAGTAAAATAACCGTGGAGAATGGTCGCCGGTCGGCATTTTTTTTCGACAACGGAATGGGTGGGCGCTCTAGGGGGAATTTTTTTCGATCGGGACGGTACGCTTTGCGAAAATGGTACCGGCTATCTCGGCGGTCCTGGGAAAATTGTTCTCGTGGGCGATGCCGCAAAGGTGCTGGCCGCCATGAGCCGGGCCGGCTATTTGCTCTTTTTAGTTACCAACCAGAGCGGGGTTGGGAGGGGCTATTTCCCCGCCGGGTCCGCCCACCGCTGCAACCGACGGCTGGAAGAGCTCCTCGGTGGAGGGAAAATTTTTCAGGAAATCTGCGTTTCCATCGGCACGTCAGGCCGGCCGGACCCCTACCGAAAGCCGTCGCCGAGATTTCTGCTGGAAATGTGTGCCAGGTACATGCTGGAGCCCGCCCGCTGCTGGGTGATCGGCGACAGCCCCTGCGACGGCGAAATGGCGGAACGGGCCGGGGCACGGGCCATCCTGATCGAGTCGGGACTCGGAGTGGAAACGGCATCAAAAAATGCCAGCCGGTGGCGCGTGCCGGACCTGACGGCGGCCTGGGACCTGATCCGCCTTTGGGATGGAGCAAACGCCCATCCAGACCCGGCCGATGGGTGCGGAAAGAATTCCTCCGGCACGGAGCCGCACAAATTCGCTTGCGACGGCGGGCCCGCTCTTTTCTCTGTCGGCCATGGTCAATAGGCGTCTTGCGCTGGCTGCTTTTCTCTTTTCCGTTCAACCGCTTTACGGAGATCTGGATGATTTTGAGGTGAATTTGCCGCAGTTGACCGTTTTTGCCGAGGCATCGGCGGCGGACCACTTACCGATCGAAACAGGGCTAGAGGTGGAAGAAATTGAGGAGAAGCTCGATCTATCCCAGCCCGAGAATGGGCTGTTCCGTCCGTGCTGCTTCGGGGACAGGCGCTACGTGAACGGCGTCGTGGCCACCGCCAACGGCCGGCTGATCACCGCCGGCGAACTCCGTCAGGAACTGCTGCCGGCCATGGCGCAAATCGAACGGCAGGCTACTTCGCAGATGGATTTTGATCGGCAGGTCCAGGAGGCGGCGCAGCAAATTGTGGAGCGGCTGGTGGACAGGGCTCTTGTTGTGCAAGAATTTGAACGTACCGGCATGAAAATTCCGGAGGCACAGAAAAATTTTCAATTGGACGAATTTATACGGAATAATTTCGACGGGGATCGGGTGAAATTCGTCGAAAAACTGCGGGAGCGGGGCAAAACGCTGGGCCAGTTCAAAAAAGAAATGGAAGAGGGCTTCATCGTTGACTTGATGCGGAACCGGATTCGCCGTTCCCGCTCGGAAATCAGCCCACTGCAGCTGTCGGAATACTACTGGAACCATCTGGAGGAATTTTACATGCCGTCCGCCGTCCGCATGGGCCAAATTTTCCTGCCGGAGGGCAAAAATGAGGAAGCGCAGGATGTTTTGGAGCAGCTAGAAGGCGGCGAAGACTTTGCGACGGTCCGGGACCGCTTTTACCCGAACGGGGCCCGCATGGAGGAGGAGTGGCTGCTGCTGGAGGACCTGCTCCCGGAGCTATCCGCGCAATTGAAAGACTTGCCTATCGGTGCCTTCGCGGGGCCAATTCCGGTTCCCGGCGGCTCTTTGGTCGTAGCTCCGCTGGAGCGACGCGGCGGCAGCTATCAATCCTTGGAGGAGGTACAGGATCAGATCGAGGGGCAACTGTACGTTGTACGAATTTCAGAAGCCTACGAACGCTGGCTCGCCAAACTGCGCCGCCAGGCTCACATTCAGACCTATCTTTGAGCCTCACCGGACAGCGGGGGGAAATTTTTCCAGAATTTGAACACCAGTGGCGGCGGCGTTCTGGCACGGTCATCTCCGGTAAAGGGTTTCTGTACTGCGCGGAGATCGATCGCGGCACTGCCTACGGTATTAGGCGGAAGAAGCTTGACTTTTTTCGCGTAATGTGCTCTTAGGCGGCACATTAGATGGAAAAGCTATGAATACAAATGCACAACGCTATTATTATCTAACTATGCGGGAAGAATGCATACTAATTCGCATACGCGGGAGCGAAGGAAACGAAAAAGAAATGAGTCATTACAATGCGGAATTGCAGAAAGTGCGAGGTCTAATGGATGCCATACGTACGCTTTTTTGGCAGAAAGACGCTGGCGGCGGTTGCATGCCTACAGCTACGAAGCTCGCGTTGGTATCTCTCATGCTAGATTCCGCTCTAAATTCCTCTCCGGGACTATCTGCTGTCTGTTCCAACGCCCGCTAGCCGGAGCATTTGAGACGCTCTGGAAGCAGTCGGTTGGGAAAGCCAGCCGCTGATATGCAAAAAAGCTCGCTGTGGTGGCGATTTTTTTTAGGAAAATGTGACAGTTGTGCTCAGCGAAGAAAGACAGCTCGCCATCACGCGCAACATTCTGCGCATCGTGCAGAGTGGATCGGTGGCTACCTCGCAAATTGAAGGTGTTTTACAAGATTTTGCGCTGCCGGAAAAAAATTTCGAAGAACGCATCTTTATGCTTTCCCGCCTGGCGGAATTGACCCGGGAGTTGTCCATGAAAGCTTTTCGTTCCGCGGAACAGCGCCTAGAAATTTTAGACGCCATCCAGGAGGTGCTGGACCATTACATTGAGATGGAAGATGTTATTTTTGATGAAATCCCCTAGCGGGCATAGCGGGTGAAAAGTTCGACGGCGCTGAGGTTGGATTTTTCTTTGCCAGAAAATTGGGCCGTGACGGCGCCTTCCCGCAGGACCAGCAGCCGATCGCCGTAGGAGATGGCCTGCTGCAGGCTGTGGGTGACGGCGATGCAGCTGCGACCGCTCTGGCGGACGATGCGATCGGCCAGTGCCATGACCCGTTCCGCCGAGCTGGGGTCGAGCGCGGCGGTGACTTCGTCTAGCAGCAGTAGAGGGCTTTCCCGCAAAATCGCCATGGCCAGCGCCAGGGCTTGCCGCTGGCCGCCGGACAGAGAGCGGACAAGGACCGTCAGCCGATCTTCCAGGCCCATATTCAGATCGGCCAGTCGATCGCGGAATATTTTCCGACGAAAATTGTTCAAGAACGGGACGGGGAAACGCCTCTTCCCGCGACACCAGGCGAGGGCCATGTTTTCCAGCACGGTAAAATCCCCAACGGTCCCGCTGGTCGGATCTTGGAAGACGTAGGAAACGGAGCGGAAATCGGTCGCTTTCCCGCCGATGGAGATGCGGCCCCGCCGGAGAGGGACGGCTCCTGCGATGGCCTTCAGTAGTGTGGATTTGCCGCTCCCATTGGGCCCGACGACGGTGAGAAATTCCCCGACATCGAGGGATAGATTCAGAGATCGCAGGACACTGTCGCCCTTCCCATAGGCGACGCTTACGTCCTCTAGGCGCAGCATGGCCCCTTTCTCCGTCGAAGCGCCAGCGTCAGAATGATGAGCGCGGCGGTGAGTAGATTGAAGTCGCTGGGTCGAAGGAAGGGCATGTCCGAATGGAGGGCAAAGCCGACCGCTAGCCGGTAGGCGATGGAGCCCAAAAAACAAGCCAACAGGCGGATCCATGGAGATCGGAACGGCAGAATGGCTTCGCCAATGACGAGGGAGGCGAGGCCGACGATGAGGGTGCCGCTGCCGCTGCCCACGTCGTAAAAGCCCTGCGTGAGGCAGAAAAATGCCCCGCCCATGGCCACGCAGCCATTCCCCGCCGCGAGACCAAAGGTCAGCGCCGTTTTTACGGAAATGTGCTGGCTGCTGGCCAGCTCCCGATTCTGTCCGACGGAGCGGAAGGCAAGACCAAAATCCGTGCCTAGCAAATAGCCGAATGCGAGCAGGACGGCGCAGCAGCAGGCGGCCAGCAGGAGTTCGCGGCCGGGATCTGTCGACAGCGTGAGGTTGGGCATCCCACCCAAAATACGTAGGTTGATGGAATAGGCCATGAATGCAATCAAAATTCCGGCCAGAATGTCCGATATGCGGAATCGGAGGTGAAGGAAGGCTGTCCCGCAGCCGGTGAAAGCACCCCCGCAGCCGGCCCCGAGGACGGCCAGCGCTGGACTGAAGCCGTTCCGAAGGAGCATGCTGGCCACACAACCGCCCACCATAAAGCTGCCGTCGCAGGTCATATCGGCGAAGTTTAGGACCCGGAAAGTGAGGAACACGCCCACCGCAACGAGACCGTAAATAAGCCCCAGCTGCAATGATAGGGCCAATTCGCCGCCCATCACGGCAGGACCTCCTTCGCCCTTTTTACTAACCGTTTATCGACCGTCAGACCCAACCTCCTCGCCGTGGACAGATTCAGAAACAGCTCCATCCGCTCCACGCCCTCCGGCGGCAGCGCGTCGGGCGGAGTTCCGTCTAAAATTTTCGCTATTAGCCGGCCCGTCTGCCGACCAACTTCCCGCTGGTTCGGCCCCAGGGCCGCCAGCGCGCCTAGCTGGACGGCATCCGTGTCACTCACAAATACGGGAATCCCCTGCCCGTCGGCCACGGCCACAATGGCTCCCAAGGCCGCCAGGGCCGTGTTGTCGTTAGAGACAAACAACGCGTCCGCCCGTCGGGCCAGCTCCGCCGCCGCCTGTGGCATTTCCGCCGTCCGTGTGGCTGCCCGCAGCAGCAGGCCAATGCCCATTTCCTCGCAGATCGGCCGCAGAGCCTCCACGATGGCCACCGAGTTCGCTTCGCCGGGATTGTAGGGCACGCCAAGAGAGGATAGGCCAGGCAATAATTCTCGGAAAAACTGCAATTGTGGCCGCAGGGGGACGAAATTGGAAACACCGGTGACATTTTCTTTCTCGAGCAGCCCGGCCGATTTCGGGTCCGTCACGGAGCCATAAACCAGTGGAATGGGGTCCCGTGGCCGTCCGGCGTACTTCACAAGGCTCTGCGCGGCAACGGTTCCCACCGCTACCGCCACGGCTGGATTTTTTGTCGCAAATTTTTGGCCGATCTGCATCGCGAGAGTCGGATTGCCCTGGGCCGAGTCCACCAGAATTTTTGCCGGCCGGCCCGCCAACGCGTCTCGAATTCCTCGAACGGTCTCATCCAGAGCCACGTGGTCTACAATTTTCAAAATGCAGACCTGGGGTGCGCTGTCCGCCGCTCGCGCGGAAAGGCCGAATGGAATGGTAAGTGACATAAGAACGTACAACATTTTCATGACTTTTTCTTTCCTTCTATTTTTTCCAGAACGGCCCGATAGCCGCCGCCGGAGGAATCTCGGAGGTAGCGGGCCACGCGAGTGACGGTGGCCGTGCTCACGCCGGTAAGCGCATAAATTTCGCGATAGGAGTGTTTACCATCTCGCAGCAGCCGACAGACGCGCCAGCGTTCCGCCAGGGCGGACAGTTCGGCCGGCGTGCAAAGGTCTTTCAAGAATTTTTCCACCGTTTGCACATCTTCGAGCAGCAGAAGAGCTTCACAAAGCTGACGAATGGCTAATGGCGCCCCTTCCATGGTACTGTGCTAGCACAACAATACGGCCCGTGCAAGAAAATTTCCTTCTCTGAGAGGAGCGTCACCTGGCGAAGAACTTTAACTCACTTTCAATCTTTCTTCTAGAAACGTCACTTTTCCGTGAGTTTCGTTGCCGGTTGAATTGTCAAATTTTTGACTTGTATTTCGGCGGCGGATTTCCACTAGAAGTTTGACGTGTAAATGGGCCAACAAATTGCGCACCTAATTCTTTCATCTTAGTTGGCAAATGAGGTATAAATATGAACTACGAAATCGCAGCTAGTGCGTATACAAGCGCACGGGAAGGAGTTGAACGCGAACTGGAACTCATGGAAACTATGGAAATCTTTTCCAGCACACCAAAATTTAAACGGAGCTATGTCAAAGCAAAGTGGAAAAAGGCTATGTATGTTGCCTGTTGCCAATCGATCATCCCTCTTTTATCCAATTCACTTTGTCACGGAATGGCCTCGCTGACCCGTTTACAATTCTCTCTTGCTTTGCTTTTTATCTCCGAAGAAGGGGATTTGCGCGACCAACTGATTGTGAGAATTCGGGAACAGCTTCGCCTCCTTCGGGAGGAGGCAGAAAATCATGGGGTAACTCCAGATTTATATGAAATCGAAGATTACCTGTCTCCCGAAGTGCAAGGTATCGTAAAGCGCGAGCTTAATTCTGCCTAGTTAGCCAAAGCGACTGCGAAAACGGCAAAAAGTGTCGCCCCACGCCGGTCATAGTCGGCGTTCCGATCGGCTCCAGTAGGTTTCCGTAGGACGGTTCGTGAGCGGCTCTGCCGCGATCCACACATTTACTGAAGAGCCTGCTGAAGCATTTCGACGGCCTTTTTGATAGTCACGTCCTGTTCCATGGCATTTTCAACGGTTTTGCAGGCATGGATGACGGTGCTGTGGTCGCGGCCACCGAACTCCTTGCCGATGCGCTGCAGCGAATGGGACGTCAAAAGCCGGGAAAGATACATGGCCACCTGGCGAGGGAAAGCGATGACGGAAGGTCGCTTTTTGCCCAGAAGATCGGCCAAAGTAATCTGGTAATGCTCCGCCACACGTCGCTGGATCTGTTCGATGTGCACAACCCGAGCGGCCTCTTCGCGAAAGATATCTTGTAGTAGCCGTTGAGCTTCGACCGCAGCGATAGGCTGCCGCGTAAGGGCCATGTAACCGGCCACCCGATTTAGGGCGCCCTCCAGTCGACGCACGTTGGTGCAGACCCCCTCTGCCAGTAGCTGCAGCACATCCTCGGGAAGATTGAGGCGCATGGAGTTGGCTTTTTTCCGTAAAATGGCGATGCGGGTCTCCAGATCCGGAGCCTGAATGTCTGCCACGAAGCCCCACTGAAAGCGAGAAATGAGTCGGCTCTCTAATCGAGAGATTTCCGCCGCCGGCCGGTCGCTGCAAAGACAAATTTGCTTTTGGCTTTCAAAGAGCTCGTTAAATGTATAAAAGAATTCCTCCTGTATGCGCTCCTTGCCGGAGAGAAAGTGCACGTCATCGATCAGCAGCACGTCCACCTTCCGGTAGCCGTCGCGGAACTTTCCCACTGAATTTTCCTGCACAGCTTTGATGAATTCATTGGTGAACTTTTCCGTGGAAGTATAGACCACCTTTACCTTAGAGCGTTGCTCTAAGGTTGCGTGGGCGATGGCCTGCAGCAGATGAGTCTTGCCTAAACCGGTGGCACCGTAGAGAAAGAGCGGGTTGTAGGCCTTACCGGGATCCCTAGCAACGGCAAGACAGGTGGCCTGGGCTAGCTGATTTCCTGCGCCGACAACAAAATTTTCGAAGGTATTTTTCGGATTAATTAGGTAGGTCTCGTCGAAGCGGCGGATGGCGCTAAGCCGCCGCTGGAAGGTCTTTGACGTGGACGAATTTCCAATGGCACCCGCTTCCTCCTGTCCAGCCTCCCGAGGAAATTCCAGCGCGATGTGTACGGTCTTCCCTGTTGCCTCCGTGAGATGTTTCTCGAGGATCGTTCCATAGTTGTCGCGAATCCACAGGGCGGCAAATTCGTTCGGTGCCAATAGGACCAATTCGCCATCCCCTTCCCGCAGCGGACGCAAATCTTTAAACCAAATGCGATAGACATCTTCGGCGAAGAGTTCGCGTAAATTTCTCCGAAATGACCGCCAGCAGGTAGCCAACGGACCCTCCTCTAGCGCGTCTGTAGCCGAGTTATTCACAGTTTCCCTATGGCCGTCCTGTCCCGACGGAGCGCGAGACCGGTCCAGCTACCCAAGCGTCGACCGAATTTTGTCCGAATACGCTGTAACCTAGCCTGCACATTATAGATATGAGAAAAAAACTTTCACAGAAATAGCCCTGTCCTCGCGGAACCTGGAAAGATGCTACAGGGCAGTACTCAATGGCAACTTCCCTTTGTCGCCATTT
>JAIRTQ010000008.1 GCA_031254835.1 Puniceicoccales bacterium
TCTTGTTCGTTGCAGGGCAGTGGAATAGCGTCGATAGCCCTTGCCTGTGAAAGCATCCGGAAGCGACCGTCCAGATCCTCGGCGCCGATAGCTCCACCGGCCCGCAGGACGGCCATGGATTCGCAAAAATTGCGCAGCTCTCGCACGTTTCCTGGCCATGGGTAGCGCCGGAGAATGTCGAGTGCGTCTTTCCGGATTCGGGGCGGCCGCTCCGCGTGGCGGAAAAAATGTTCCAGCAGAACGGGGATGTCTTCCGCCCGCTCCCGCAGCGGCGGCACGGCGATGGGGACTACGCAAAGTCGGTAATAGAGATCGCTGCGGAATTGGCCCGAGCGGACAAGCTCTTCCAGCGGAACATTTGTGGCTGCAATAAGACGTAGGTCGGCCGTGAGCGTTTCCTGCCCACCAAGCCGTTCGAAGGTGCGCGTCTCCAAGACACGCAATAATTTAACCTGCGTCTCCATCGGCAATTCGCCCACCTCGTCTAGCAGGAGGGTTCCGCTCGCCGCCCGCTCGAAGTAGCCTCGGTGCTGCCGATGCGCGTCGGTAAATGCCCCCCGCTCATGGCCGAAGAGGGCGCTTTCCACCATATCGCGCGGTATGGCGGCGCCGTTAACGGCTAAAAATGGCCCACCGCTGCGGGAGCTCAATCGATGAATCTCTTTCGCCAGCAGTTCTTTGCCGACACCGGTCTCTCCGGTCAGCAGCACGGTCGCCTCCGCCGGAGCCACCTTTCGCACCAACTCCAGCGCGTTGGCCATGGCCGGTGAGCTCCCCAAAACTGGACTATCTATTTCTCCCGTTGTCCCATGCGTTGCAGCGATTCGCTCCTTTAAAGCCCGCTCCAACGCAACCTCTACGGCGTCCAGGTCCAATGGCTTAGGCAAAAAATCCGCCGCTCCCTGCTTCATGGCCCGCACGGCCGTGGCGATGTCCCCGTAGGCGCTCATAAGGATACAGGGCGGCTGCGGCACAAGATTTTGGCAAAAGGCTGCCACGTCCAAGCCAGATTTTCCCGCCATGCGCAGGTCGGTCAAAACGATGTCAAAAGATGGCATTGTACTGGACAGCAGCCGGATAGCCTCCATCCCGCTCGCCGCCGTACAGACCTCATAGCGTTCCCGCAGCGCCGCCGCCAGGCCATCCCGGGCGCTTTTTTCGTCATCGACGATGAGCAGGCGCGACATGCTAGCGGTCCCCATGAAAATTTTGCGCCGCGCCTACGAAGTCCCGGAAGAGCGGATGTGGTTGGAGCGGTTTGGATTGAAATTCTGGATGGAACTGCACCGCGACGAACCATGGATGGCCGGCCAGCTCGATGGCCTCGACTAGTCCGCCCGGGCCGTGGCCGGAAAAAATGAGACCATTCTCTTCTAAAGTACTTTTGTAGTAATTGTTGAATTCGTAACGGTGCCGATGCCGTTCCCGGATTTGAGATTGGCCGTAGGCGCTGTGCAACTTCGTGCCTTCGCGCACGTTGCAGTCGTAGGCGCCGAGCCTCATGGTGCCGCCCTTTGCCGTAAGTGCCTGCTGTGCCTCCATTAGCGCAATGACCGGCTGCAGCGTTTTGCCGTCAAATTCGGTCGAGTGGGCATCGGCCAGGCCGGCCACATTTCTCGCGAACTCTATGGCGGCCAGCTGCATGCCTAAGCAAATGCCCAAGAATGGAATACGCTTCTCTCGGCAGTGGCGGATGGCGGCCAATTTTCCGTCGATGCCCCGATTCCCGAAGCCGCCCGGTACCAAAATGCCATCGCAATCGGCAAAAATTTTATCCAGATCCTTGCCTAAAAGCACGTCTGGGTCCATCCGGCAAATTTTCAAACGGCATCCATGGGCCAAGGCGCCGTGGGTAAGAGCTTCGTAGACGGACTTATAGGCGTCCTGTAGATCCACGTATTTTCCGACGAAGGCGATGCGCAGCTCGCGGCCGGGCCGCTCCAGCCGTTCCACGATTTTCTCCCAGGGGGAAAAATCGCAGCGGGTCCTTTCTATCCCGAAGTGTTTCAGGATGAAGCTGTCAACACCTTCGTCGTGCAGCATGGCGGGCACGCGATAGATGGATTCCACGTCCCGCTCCTGGATCACGCCTTCGAGAGGCACGTTGCAGAAGTGCCCCAACTTTGTCCGAACTTCCGGCCCGAAAGGCTTTTCCGTCCGGCAAAAGAGCAGGTCCGGCTGGATTCCCGTACCTCGCAGGAGGGCGACGCTCTGCTGAGCCGGCTTTGTCTTAATCTCCTCTGCCACGCGTAGGTAGGGCAGCAGGACCACGTGGCCAAAAAGCACATTCTTCCGGCTTTTGTCTAAAATGAACTGCCGCATGGCTTCCAGATAGGGCATACTCTCGATGTCGCCCACCGTGCCGCCCAACTCGATGATGGCCACATCCGCCTCTCCCTCAGGCACTTCCATGCGCCGTTTGATTTCATCGGTCACGTGAGGAATTACTTGCACCGTCTCTCCGAGATAACCGCCCTCCCGTTCCCGCCGCAGGACGGCCTCGTAAATTTTTCCCGAAGACACGCTGCACTCTTTTGTCAGTTTCGCGCTGGTAAAACGTTCATAGTGACCGAGATCCAAGTCAGTCTCGGAGCCGTCGGGCAGCACATAGACCTCCCCGTGCTGGAAGGGACTCATGGTGCCCGGGTCCACGTTTAGGTACGGATCGAATTTTTTCAACGCAACCCGCAGGCCCCAAG
>JAIRTQ010000056.1 GCA_031254835.1 Puniceicoccales bacterium
CTTAGGGAAACATTTTAAAATTTCACAAAGAAAAGAAAAATTTCTTGTCTACGCATATTTCACGATTTACCTCCAGCTGGAGGTCACACGATAACCTTGGAGAAGAAAATGAGTGTAGATGAAGAAATACGCGTTATAGAAAAAGAGGCGAGACGTCTTGCGAAGAGAAAAGAAGCTCTTTTGCGCCTTCACCAGGAGGACTCGGAGAAGGCACAGAAACTAAGCTCTCTCTACGAAGGGAGTGGCTATTCTTCGCCGGTCGACCTGGTTGAAGCGCTCATTCGCCGGTTTGGCCTGCGCGTGACTGGCGAAAATTCTTTTCAAAGAAAAAGAAAGCGCACCCGAGTGACGGGGCAGTTGCGTGACACCGTCCGAGAAGACTGCCGCAAAGGGTTGTCTATGAACGCCGCGTCTAAAAAATATAATGTCAGCTATGCTGTCATTTCTAAAATCCTCAACGGATTTTACGACAGTTGCGCCTAAGACACATTTTGCCGATGCTTCCCGGACGCATCGGCAAAATGTTTTCGATTTTTGGCTCTGCCCATTCATTAGGGCAGAAGGGTTTCCCTGGTAATAGGGGGCGTTCTAATTTTTAGAGGACCTGGCCATGAAGCTCTGTCGAGTGGTCATTGGGCCGTCCCGAAGGAGCTATCCGGAAGGCATGTCGGTCGCGGGGTTGTTTACTGAAGCTTTCGGCTCGTTTTTCTGTCGAAATTTCGGATAGGGGTCTTGTCTGTTTCGCATTAGCTGCCCACATCTTCCGACGGCGCCGCAAAATACGATAATCTTCTACGACGGCGATGCCGTGCAAGCGATCAAATAAAAATTTTTAGTGTTGATGGAAATTTTCTGTGAATACCCATTGACATTTTTTCAAAATCTCTGCAAATTGGCCCACACAGGCATGGGCGGGCCAAGATGATCAAAAGGCTGTACCGGAAGCTCCACGGTAGAGTGGGAAGGGCGTTTGGTCTTTTTTCCCACGATTTGGGCATTGATTTGGGCACCGCCAATACGCTCGTCTACGCTAGAGATCGTGGCATCGTGCTCAATGAGCCCAGCGTAGTCGCCCTTTACAGCGACAGTCGGAGGGTGCGGGCGGTCGGCGAGGAAGCTAAGTCCATGCTGGGCCGAACGCCGGGCAATATTGTCGCGACAAGGCCCATGAAGGATGGCGTAATTGCCGACTTTGACGTGACCGAAGCTATGCTGCGCTATTTCATCGCAAAAGCGTGCCGTTCTGCCCGTTTCGTTGCGCCGCGGGTTGTCGTGGCAGTACCTTCCGGCATCACGGAGGTAGAGCGGCGGGCCGTAAAGGAGTCCGCCATGAATGCGGGAGCACGGGAAGTTCTTCTTCTGCAGGAGCCTGTTGCGGCTGCCATCGGCGTAGGGCTGCCCATCGAGGAGCCGGTCGCCAACATGATCGTGGACATTGGCGGCGGAACGACGGAAGTAGCAGTCATTTCCTTAGGGGGCGTTGTCTATGCCCGAAGTCTACGGGTAGGAGGAGATGCCATGGATTTGGCTATCGTCAACTATCTGAAGCGCGCCCACAATCTTCTCATTGGGGAACGCACGGCCGAAGAGACAAAAATTCGCATCGGTTCCGCCATGCCGCTGGAGCAGGAGTGCTCCATAGCCGTGCGGGGCAGAGATACCATTACCGGCCTGCCACAGACTGTGCAGCTAACCTCTCAAGAAGTGCGTGAGGCACTGGGGGATTCCCTTAATGCCATCGCCGACATGATCCGCTCCACGCTAGAACGCTGTCCGCCGGAGCTTTCCTCCGATCTAGTAAATCGAGGATTCGCGTTAGCCGGAGGCGGCGCGCTCATACGGAAGATCGACCAATTACTTCGACAACGCACGTCCCTGCCCGTATTCGTCGCCGATGAGCCCCTCGGGGCCGTGGCCAACGGTACCGGTGCAGTCATCCAGGATCTTACCAGCTGGATCAAGGCGGGAGGCTCCGCCTAGCGGTCCCGAAGCTTCTTCGTGCTGGCCGGTGAGTAGCCCCACGTAGACGGCCGTAAGAAGTGTAAACACGAGTGCTTGAATGATCCCGATGAGCAGTTCCAAAAAGTAAAAGGGCACGGGCAAGAAACAGCCGCAGAGGCCGGTCATGCGGGCAATGAGGTTTTCGCCGCCAAAAACGTTACCGTAGAGACGAAAAGAAAGTGATACGATGCGGAAAAGGATGGAAATTATGTCTACCGCACCAACGGCAAGAAATACGGTGCCCAGAAAAAGGTAGATGGGGTAGGCCACGGTTCGGCGATCTGCTTTATTGCCAAACGTATCTTGCAAAAAAGTGCGTGGCCCAACGTGGCGAAAAACAAAATAGAGCCACGCGCCGAAGGAAATGAGCGCCAAAGAAAAGGTGCTGTTGAGATCGCCGTTAGGAGGGCGCAGAAGCGCGAGAAAATGGCCGGCCCGTTCCAGGCCGATGGCCCCCACGCCGGGAACCAGCCCACTGAGATTTATAACAAGCAGATAGAGAAAGAGCGTGAGCAGAAAGGGAAAGATGTGCGGCAAAACGCGACTGCCGACGATTGGTTGCAATAGGTTGCGCAGAGTATCTATGAGCAGTTCCAGCGCCGCTTGTCCACGGGATGGGATGGCGCTTGGGCGCCGACCAATTAGCGACCGAACGACAACGATGGACAAAACAGTCAGCAGCCAGCCGGTAACCATGGTGTTAGTCACCGGGACGCGTCGCCACAGGACGAACAAATCCGTCGCCTGTCGACTCACCGCTTCGGCGGGCGCCGGCGCTATAATTTGTAAGCAAATCGCCAGAGGAAGTACGAATAAAACTGCAACGAACATCATCCTCCTAAGCGCCACCGCAGCCATATCCCTATTGTGTGGAAAAACTCTAAAAAGCAAGGCAGAACGATACGCCTCACGGGCAAATCGGACGCCATAAACTTCGCAAGAAAATCTGGTGGGAGGTACTGGATTCGAACCGGCGACCCCCAGCGTGTCATGCTGATGCTCTAACCAACTGAGCTAACCCCCCGACCTTACCTGAACAAGCGAAATGGGCCCGCCTGTGCAAGAAACTTCTTTCCCATTCGCTGCCATGGCGAATTTTTTTGTAGAAATCGGCGGACCACTACCCTCCACTTGGACAACTAACCGCGATTCAGCGTCATAAGGAATTCCACGTTCGTGTTAGTTTTTTTGACCCGTTGGATCAGCATGTCCACCGCCTCCGTCGAGTTGAGTCCCACCACCGCTCTACGAAAGAGGTAGATGCGAGAAAGTTCGTCCGGGTGGTAGAGCAGCTCCTCCTTGCGAGTCCCGCTGCGGCCCACGTTGATAGCCGGGTAGATGCGCCGATCTGCCAGCTCCCGGTCCAACTGCAGCTCCATGTTGCCGGTACCCTTAAATTCTTCGAAGATGACGTCGTCCATGCGACTGCCCGTCTCCACGAGCGCCGTGCCGAGGATGGTCAAACTGCCCCCCCCCTCGATGTTGCGGGCCGAGCCAAAAAAGCTCTTTGGCCCTTGAAGGGCGTTGGCGTCGATGCCGCCGCTCATGATGCGCCCGCTGGCCGGCATGATGGCGTTATAGGCGCGGGCTAGGCGGGTAATGGAATCCAAAAGAATTACCACGTGCTGGCCGCATTCCACGCGGCGTCGGGCCATCTCGATAACCATCTCTGCCAGCCGCACATGCCGATCCGGCGTCTCGTCGAAGGTGGAGGCAAAGACCTCCCCTTTTGCCATGCGGCGGAAATCAGTAACCTCCTCCGGCCGCTCGTCGATGAGCAAGATCCAGACGTGAGCATCGGGCCGAACGGTAGCGATGCCGTTGGCAAAGGCTTGCAATAGGACCGTTTTTCCGGTTCTGGGCGGCGCCACGATGAGTCCTCGCTGGCCTAGGCCAATGGGCGAAACCAGGTCCACTATGCGGAGCGAAAGCCGCTGATTCGCCTCCTCGGAACCATTCTCCAGCAGCAGCCGGTCGGTGGGGTAATACGGCACCAGCTCTTTGAAGTTTGGAATCTTTTCCGCCTCCGCGGGGCTCCTGTCCATCACCCGATCCAACGCCAGTGCACAGAGATGGGTGCCATTTGATCGCGGGTAGGTGGCCAGTACCCGCAGCTCTTGCCCTCTCCGAAGGCCGCAGCTCCGGATGAGGCAGCGAGGGACGAAGGGGGACAGTGGACTAGGCTCGAAGCGGTCCCGCGCCCAGACGAGGCAGCCATTCCCGTCCGCCAGAAGCTCAAGCGTACCACAAACAGCTATGGCGGTACGATTTTCCACGGCATGGCGCAGGCAATTTTCCAGCACCTGGGAGCGCAGGGAGGGTTCCCACGCCATCTCCAGGGAGGCGGCCAACTCCGCCATCTGCTCGCCGTTCAAATTGACAACCTCTTCCAGCTCAAGCGCGACGGCGTCGGAAAAGAACTCCCCCCGAGCCGATTCCAGGGCCGATTCCGACTGGATCTTCTCCCAAAATCCCAATCCGCCGTAGTGATTACGCCGCAGGCCGCCCGCCGGCCGGGGCCCTCGGTGCGCCTCCCCATTTCCGCCGCCCCGCTGCGGAAGACGACCTCCCTGCGCCGGACGCTGACCACCCCGAAAGCGATTCCCCCGGACCGGTCCGCCGCCGCCGCGGATCCCGCCAATGCCGTCGGCGGCAAAGGGATCATTCGGCGGCAGAGAGTTCTCTTCGGGTAGGACCTGCACTTTTTCGTGGCCCCGCGCCGGCCGGTAGCCGGCACCGTCCGCGGCCGGCTCCCGCCGGCCGCTCCGCCCTCTGCCGCGCGGACGGCCGCTTCCCTCCCGCGGACGGCTTTCTTCGGCCGCCCCACCGGGGTCTGCTGCGCCGTCGAGGGACTGGTAGGCCTCGCCGTCATTTCCGTGGCGCTCATCGAACGAAAGGACGGCCCCACCGTCCCCTTCAAAATCTTCAAACATGGGCATGGTAAGGGATCATTAGTGTTATGGGCATAGACCGGATCGGGTCCTAGCCGCTAGGATTCTATACGGAGCCGAGAATGAGATTCGAACTCACGACCCACGCATTACGAATGCGTTGCTCTACCGGCTGAGCTATCTCGGCACGCCGACCATTCCAGAAATGTCGGCGGCGGCCGCAAGCAGAAAATGAACCGTCCATTTCGCTAGCGGAGAGAAGCATCACGAATGACGTCTTCTTGGGCCAAAGCTGCGAACAGGCGCTCCCCGACTTACCGCCGCATTGCGGAGCCGGTAGATGATGCGCCCCTTTTCCACGTCCCGCGGGCTTACCTCCATGCGCACCATGTCGCCATTGGTAAGTTTGATAAAATTCTTACGCAACTTTCCCGATATGTGCGCCAGGACCATGTGGCCATTAGCCAACTCCACCCGAAACATCGTGCCGGGCAGCACGGAGACCACTTTACCGTCTACTTCTACGTAATCCAACTCCATAGGTACGAAAAGTTCATAGGGGAACTATTTTTATCCCATTGTCAATTGCTAAGAGCGAAGTTTCGCA
>JAIRTQ010000062.1 GCA_031254835.1 Puniceicoccales bacterium
CAGCAGCTCCTGGAAGTTGAAGGGACCCTCCGTGGGCGCGTGGCCGGTCCCGACCCAAACCCGCGCTCCTTTGGGGTCCTCCGGCACGCCCCAGAGATATCGCTCCCCAAAGGATGCTATTTTGACGGTCCCCTCCATGACTCTTTCTTAGGCAAGCGCCTGCAAGTTTCTATAAAATATGGGGTGTTGGGGTCTGATTCGCAGGCCGCAGCCATCTTCCCGCTGTAGGAAGAGTTCCAATTTACTTCCGCCGCAGTGGCAAAGACCTACGCCGTAAACCCCTTTCCAGTTCGGATCGATGAAGAGCAGCGGTCCGCCGCCATTTCGGACGGAGGCCATAAGCCGGTCCGCCCGCTCGCAAGGAGTGCCGGGACAGCGGAGCGCTTCCATAAGTTGCAAAGAAAATTCCGGCGCGAGATTGTACACGTGTCCTTCTCCCCAAACAAGCACCCGCGGTGCTTCCAGAGCGGAGTACTTATCCAAAATTTCGAACCAGCCGCGGAAAAGATCCTCAGCGTCGCGAGGCTTTTCCAGCAGCGCCGGCATGGGACAGACGTCCATTTCCTGGCCGGGCACGGGAACGGCCCCATTGGCGCCACGGAAAGGCCTGTTGGCCCCCGTGAAAATGCTCGGCAGGGCCCGCATTTTCTCGACGGCAGATTCTAGATTCCTTTTACGGGCCAGCGATTTCGAATCCTTCCCGGATAGCTTTTTGATGAATTCCTCCACCTCCGCGATGAAGTCCCGCAACGCGGTCGGCGAGTTCACGGGCCGAAGAGTTTTTTCTCCTTCCAGGCCAATGTGATAGACGCGAGCACCTTTTTCTTCGGCAGCCCCCATAGAGCGATCGGCCGTCACGGAAGAATCATAGCGCGGCTCCTCGTAGACCAATTGCCTATGCGGCCGCAGTCCGCCGGCCCGCAGAAGTTCGTTGATGGTAACAATTTCCTGGGGAAATTTGGTCTGCGGGTCTCGGAAGTAGCGGCTGTCGTAGAGCGGTGCCGCATCGGCGAGAGTGCGCACAATGGCGTAATGCATGATCTCGGCACTGCTGGTCCCGCTTCCCCACTGGTCTTCGTAGCAATTGCAAGGGACCAGGATGACATTTGCCGAATTAGACGGCGCTTTCACCTCAATAGCGCCCAGGCGGACCAGCTGCTCGAAAAGGCGCATGAGGGTGACCGGATCGTTCGCCTGCGTATTGCCCACTGACGCAGTCGCGAAGCAGGAGCCCTCCGTTTCCCGCTGCCGGACGGGCGTCCCAATTACCGTGTCCAGCGCCAATAGGACCAATTCGTCGCGGCTAAGAATTTTTTGAAAAATGGAAAGCGGCGGCAATTTCCCATTCTGCGGCGATGCGCAGTTGCCGATGCTTTCTAGCAGGCGATCGGCGTCCCTGTCGCATAAAAAGCGATTTAGCCGCAAAAAAAGCTGCTGCTTCCGACTATTGGTCCCAAAATCTCCACCCGTGAGCAGCCGAAGCCGACCGACCGGATCTTTGTAGGCTCTAATCCGCCCTTCCGTCCCATTTTCCCATTTGGAGAAGCGAGTGAGAAGAAAACCTTCCAATTGAGCTTTTTCCGCTGAAAAATGCCGAAACATAAAAGAATCTATGATTCCGTTAATTTCTTCCAGCCCGCCGGAAAATCTAGGAATTAGCGAGCGGCCGTAGGCGAGCACATTACGCTGTACCTCGTCGCTTTGAACTACTTTTCCGCAGTCATTTTTCCGACCGCGCGCAAGATGAACCAGGCCGTCGACCCGCGCTTCCCGTTCCGCGGGCGACTGGGCAGGATCGGTGCCCAATCCGTCGGCGCAGTGAATCAGCGCGCACCGAATTTTCTCCATCGAAAATTTTTTGTTTTCTCTCGAGCCATTGGAAATGCAGCCCATAAGGGCGAAGGCGGCCACCTGCAGCTCCCCTACATTTCCCGTGCGCAGGTCCTCCAACAGCCTCTCCCACACCTGCTCCATTCCGTTTACGGCGGTGGCGTGGAGATCCCACTCTTCATTTGCCGGAAGGAGGGGAAATGGGGACGACAGCTCATCTACAGTAGCAGCTTTACCGCATTCATCCACGGACGATTTTTGCGAAAATTTAATGGCCCGTCAAGGAACTTTTTGCCTCGAAAAATTGAAATTGCGCCGCTCGCCGCTACAGCAAGCCCAGCCGGTCTCGAACGGCGGCCAACGTGACATCGGCACGGGCCTGGGTCGCCCTTCTCCCTTCCGCCAGCACGTCTAAGAGGTAATCGCGCTGGCACTTCAGGGCGAAGTATTTTTCGCGAATCGGCCCAATCGCAGCGACGGCCGCCTCAGCGACGGCCCCCTTGAACTCGCCATAGGAACTGTCCCCGTAGCGCCTCTCCAGCTGCGCCACCGGCTCTTCCGTCAGAGCGGCGAGAATCTGCAACAGATTCGAAATGCCGGGCTTGTCCGGTCCGGACCGCAGCTCCCGGCCGGAGTCGGTGACGGCAGAGCGGATTTTTTTTCGGATCGTTCCGTCGTCGTCGCTGAGAAAAAGCACTCCGGCCCGATTGGGGTCCGACTTGGACATTTTGGCCGTCGGGTTCTGGAGGGACATCACTCGGGCGCAATTTTCCGGATAGAACGGCTCCGGCACGGGAAATGTGTCGGGATGGGCGCCGTTGAAGCGGATGGCCAAATCTCTGGTCAGCTCCAGGTGCTGCCGTTGGTCCTCGCCAACCGGGACCAAATTTGCACCATAGAGGAGGATGTCCGCCGCCATGAGCACGGGGTAGTAGAGCAGCCCGGCGCCTACGAAGCCGTCCTCCCGCCGGGCCGCCTTGTCCTTGAACTGGGTCATGCGTTCCAGCTGGCCTAGGGAAGTCCAGCAGCTCAAAAACCAGGCAAGATCTGTATGGCCATGCACTTGGGATTGAACAAAAATGTGAGCGAAATTGGGATCGATGCCGCAGGCGAGCAGCATGGCGGCACAGTCCAGCGTATGGGCCCGCAATTTTTCCGGCTCCGGCGCAGTGGTAAGCGCGTGCAGGTCGGCGAGAAAAAAAAAGCTCTCTGTCCGCCGCTGCAGGACCGTCCAAGAACGGATCGCGCCCAGATAATTGCCCAGATGAATTTCGGCCGTCGGCTGCAGTCCGGTAACTAACACGGGCATCGGGTCCATTCGCCACTGGCTAAAATTTCAATTCCCAATCGGCAAGCGGTAAAATGCGGCTTTGCCCCACTCCCCCAGAATGGCTCCTCGGCTGGTGCCCCCTAATCGGCCGGTGCTTCCAATTCTTCAACGGCTTCGCGCCATTCGTCGAAATTTTCCACGGCGCTAATGGAGCATGGCCCCTCAAAAGCTATGTGTTCTTTTTTGATCGAAAGACCGAATGTAATTCCAGTGTCCCGGAACGCCGCTTCGTCGCATACGTAAATGCTGCAGCTGCCCACATCGCCATCGGAATGAATGCACAACAATTCCGCATCATTTAATTGGCTATTTAGTTGCAAAAGAATGCTATTTTTAATCAATCTATCGCACTGCGCCATGGTGTGCATAACCTTTTTCTCCACGGCATCGCCGAAATCGAAGCTAGAGAAGCGCACCGCTACTTCGAAGAAAACGCGCTCCTGATGGAGCCAGACGTTAAACCCTCGATAGATCGCCGTAATTGTAAAAAATAGGATTTCGGGAAAATTTTTAGCGCAGTTAAATTGGTCCGCCAATCGGGCCGACAGGCACCCGTGCAAGGGGAAATTGCTCACTTGAAACGGCACTCCTCCGTTTCCAACGCGCCGTAGAACCAATAAAGCGTTTATGGGTACACACTTCTCAGGAATGCGCAAAGCGTTGAAGAACAGACGTTTTTCGCCTGACTTCCAGGTAGTCTCTTGCCGAAAACCGGCACTGACATTGGCACTATCCACGACAAAACGGCGCCTAGCACCGTAGCGTGCGCCTGTCAAGTAGACTGATCATCACTCGGCGGAAGGAGAGGCTCTGTTACGCCATCCGCACTTTCTCCTGGCTCCGTCCTAGATGGCAAATCCGGCCGTTTTTTCTCACCGGTACTGGTGTCTACACTTCGAGTCGGTACTTTGCCTCTTAGTGTGAGGCGCTTTTTATCCGTGGGATCACCGATAGGGGTG
>JAIRTQ010000046.1 GCA_031254835.1 Puniceicoccales bacterium
TTCACTGGCCCATCTGGGAAGTTTCTGCGAAAATTCCCGAAGACGCCGTACTAATCAAGGATCTTCTTCGCAAGTTGTTGGAAGAAAAAAAACTACTTCCGGATGGGGAGGACTTGGCGGTCAATTTCCGGCAAATGGCGTTGCTCAAAGAGACGGCCGAGGCGTTGAAGCGGGCAGAGGAACTCCTACGAGAGGAATTCGTTCGGACGGAGTGCGTTGCCGCTGAGTTGCACGGTGCAAATCGGGCCCTGGCTGCGGTGGCCGGTGAGGGCGTCTCTGAGGCAGTGCTGGATCGAATTTTTTCCAATTTCTGTATCGGAAAATAGAGAAATGCCTGTGTCGCTGCATGATAGGGTCTGGGACGTGCTGGTTGTGGGCGGTGGCCATGCCGGCTGCGAGGCGGCGGCGGCGGCGGCACGGCAGGGAATGGCGACCTTGCTGCTGACCGGAAATTTGGAGACCATCGGCCATATGAGCTGCAATCCGGCCGTCGGTGGACTGGCTAAAGGGCACATGGTGCGGGAAATAGACGCACTTGGCGGTCTTATGGGGGAAAATGCCGACGCCACCGGCTTACAGTTTCGGGTTCTCAACAGTTCGCGCGGCCTGGCGGTGCAGGGTCTTCGTGTGCAATGCGATATGCGACTTTACGCCCTGCGCATGCGTTTCCTACTGGAGCGAATTCCGGGACTTTATCTTTTTCAGGCTCTGGCCGAGGAACTTCTCGTAGAGGAGGGGAGGGTTGTTGGCCTGCGCACGGATCTTGATTTGAAATTCTGTGCACGAACGATCGTTCTGACTACGGGCACTTTCCTGCGCGGCCGGCTCCACATGGGAAAAAGCCAATGGGATGGCGGTCGGCTGGGAGATTTTTCCGCTAAAAATCTGGCTGCATCGCTAAATCGTTGCGGCATAGAAACAGGGCGAATGAAGACAGGCACGTCGCCGCGGATTCTGGCCAGTTCCATCGATTTTGCGGACCTCGAGCGGCAGGACGGGGACGAAGAGATCTCCCATTTCGCATTTTACGATACGCGAGGGAAAGAAGCGGGGGAAGGCTGGCCGAAAATTTTTGCCGAACCCATCGTTTCCAGTCCGGCCGATCAGCGACCCTGCTACCTCACGGCAACGGGAAGCCAAACGCGGGCTATTGTGGAGATAAATCTCACCGGAGCACCATTTTATGCCGGAGCCATTCAGAGCCGCGGGCCCCGTTACTGCCCCAGCATCGAGGATAAGATCGTCCGCTTCCCGGAGCATCCTACGCATCGTATCTTCTTGGAGCCGACTGGGATTACGACGGATGAGTGGTACGTGAACGGCCTTTCCACCGGAATGCCCTTCGACCTACAGGAGCAAATCATCCACAGCGTCAAAGGATTAGAGCATGCACACATCGTAAAGCCGGCCTATGCGGTGGAATACGACTATGTGCGGCCGACGCAGTTGAAGCCCTCTTTGGAATGCAAATCCGTGGAGGGACTTTTTTGCGCGGGGCAAATTAATGGCACGTCTGGCTACGAAGAGGCTGCAGCGCAAGGGATTATCGCCGGAATCAATGGAGCGGCGAAGGTGAAAGGTCTGGAACCGCTGGTTCTTCCGCGTCACTGCGCCTACGTCGGGGTCCTCATCGATGATTTGGTAACTAAGGGCACAGACGAACCTTACCGCATGTTTACCAGTAGGGCGGAATTTCGGCTCCTTTTGAACGGCGGCAGCGCGGAGCTGAGGTTGTTGGAAGTGGCTGAACGCTACGGACTTTTGGACGCCGATCGGCTCGCTCGAATTCGAAAAAAGAAAAAATGCGTGGAAAAAGGTGTTCGTCCGTCGACAGGACGAGCTTTTTCAGAGTCAGATACTTACACCAAAGAAGAGCGGGAAGAAATTGGCTACCGGGTCGCCTATGGCGGCTACTGGGAGCGGGAACGGCGGCGAATTGAAAAATTGCGTACGCTCGAGGACTTGGCCATTCCGGAGTGGCTGGACTATCGGCAGGTTCCGAGCCTAAGTAACGAAAGCCGAGAGGCTATGCAGACAGTCCGTCCGCGCACGCTGGGCCAGGCGGGCCGCATTCCAGGGGTAAATTCCGTCGACGTGGAGCTCATCCGCATTGCCATCGAGCTGGCCAAAAAAATCAGATAAATTCCTAGCTGCATTCCATCACGCGATCGCCCATTTTCACGTAGGTCTCTATGCCTCTCTCGCTCCAGATCCTAATGTCTGGGAGCGGCAAGACGGCGCCCCGTTCGAAAAGCAGGATTATGGTGGAGCCACCGAACGCAAAGAAGCCTTTTTCGTTCCCCTTCCGCACGTGACGGTTAGTCTGATAGGTCTGTTGAATTGAGCCAACGAAGGTCGCGCCCACCTCCACCATGGCAATTTCTCCACAGTCCGCTGCCATGCGAGTTAGCTGGCGTCGATTGCGAAATAAAGAATTGGGCGAAAAGCTGATAGCCATCGGATGGACGCTATGCAATTTCCGACCCAGATGAATCGCTTCGCCGGGGACAGCATCGCAGGGAAAGTGGAAGCGGTGGTAGTCGAAGGGGGCCAGGCGGCAGATAAGAGCGCTACCGCCGTCAAATTTCGCAGCCAGAGAGCCGTTTTCAAGCAGCTCAGATATTTGTAAACGCCTGTCTTTTATTGAGATGACTTTTTGGCTCTGCAAATTTGGGAGGTAGAGGTAGCGGCCGTCCGCCGGCGCACTGATTCCGTCGCGGCCACCATCGATGGGTCTTGCTCCCGGGCGCAAATGGCGCGTAAAAAACTCTTGAAAAGTGACATAGCGCTCTATCGGCTTGGCGCAGTCGGAAATGGAGACGCCATAGCGGCGGATGAAGGGGAGAATTTTGCGGGCACTCGTCGGCCGATTCGCGAAAAAAGAGGCGATCCGGGAAAAAAGGGCACGGCTGCCGATTGCGGCTTGTAGGCAACGGCCGAAGGGGTTAGCGTAGGCGAAGCGGAGGAACCATTCGCCGCAGATTGGCTCGCGCACGATCGTCCGCCCATAGCGGTCGTAGATCCGAATTTCCTCACTCATAGCCGTTTCAATTGTCGACAAATATCACATTTTGTTCCGTCGCAACGTCTTGCCCCGCAGTCGGAGCGGCCATAGGCGATCATGCGCAAGTGCAGGCCCATCCACCGTGCCGGCAGAAAAAGATTTTTTAAATCCCGCTCTACCGCAGCGACGGTGCGGCCCTCCGAAAGCCGCCAGCGGCGGGCGAGTCGCCAGACGTGCGTATCGACGGGGAAGGTGGGAATGCCCGCCCATTGGCCTAGCAGAACGGAAGCGGTCTTATGGCCTACGCCTGGAAGGGATTCCAAATCAGGAAAGTTACATGGCACCGCTCCGGAAAAGGCGACGATGATTTTATTGGCCAGGCCTTTTAGCGCGCGTGCCTTTTGGCGAAAAAAGCCCACCGAATGAATGAGCTCCTCAAGTCGCTCCAGCGGCAAATTGGCAAGTTGTTCTGCCGTATGCGCTTCCGCAAAAAGTTGCTCCGTGACGCGATTGACCTGCCGATCCGTACAGCGGGCGGAGAGCACCACCGCCACGAGCAACTGAAAGGGAGTTCGATGGTCAAGAAAGCCGCCAATCATGGGAAACCGTTCGAACAAAAAATGTTCTACGAAAACGGCTCGAGCCCGCACCCCGGGCAGCTCCGCGGCCGGCACGGGACCGAACCTGCGCGAACGACTCACTGCCGCCGTCGGCTGAACCGCTTTTCGAACTTCTCTACGCGGCCAGCCGTGTCCACGAAACGCTTAATTCCCGTGAAGGCCGGATGGGAGTCGGCGGTCACGTCCCGAGGAAAGACATAGTACTCCACGCCGTCGATAAGCTCCTTCGTGCGGCCCTTTACCGCTGAAACGGCAAAAAAGCGCTTACCCGTTGACACATCTTCGTAGCAAACGGGGTATAATTCTGGATGAATGCCCTTTTTCATGGCTTAACTCTCCTAGCGCTGCCGCGCCTTGTAACGCGGAGCTATTCTATTGATGACGTAGACCCTACCCTTTCTTCGAACCACCTTGCAGGCCGGATGGCGGGACTTTAAAGAAGCCAATGAGCTGGCAATTTTCATCGTTGGATCTCAGGAAAGGGCCCGTCGGCCACCTGTCAATGACGATCTCGGTCCCATTTTCAAATTTTTCGAGGGCGTGCGTCTGACATATTTTCTTGGAGCATTGAACGTGAAGATTTTCGTCTGAGGAGGCAATGGCGCAAAAAAATCTTGCAGCTCCTCGCCGTCGGAGCGGGATATGCACATGGGCTGGAAGGGAAGGTTGCTGCTTGCAGGCATTGGAATTTTGAGCGTCGCCGGCATTCCGCCGTTGGGTGCGGTGGATGACGGCCTGCACTATGCGAACGTCTTCAACGGCTACGACATTCTAGGGTCCGGGTTCCAGTCGACCCCTAGGACGGGCGTTTGGCTGCAGGGCGGTGGAACCAGAGGATCACTTTCCATGGCCGATGGCGGCAGCGCAGGGGAAGATGGACGCAACCTCGTGGCCGGAGGAGCTTTTGCGATCCCTCGGCTGCCATTGACCAGCGCGGTGGAAATTTTCGCCAGCCGGCGCGGGGGTCACACGTGGCGCGAAGAGACGGATGCGCCGATTCAGGATTGGGAC
>JAIRTQ010000052.1 GCA_031254835.1 Puniceicoccales bacterium
ATTGGGAGGGACCGCAGCCGCCGGCGAACAGAACGCCGGCCAGGACTAGTCCGAGCCGAATCCGTCGGCTGACCGAGTTTTTCCATTGCATTGGCGGCCCCTCGATCCAACCATCCTACTCATCCTTTTTCTTGTCGCTCGGCACGAAAATTCCGCCAGAAACAACCATTTTCATGGCATCGCCAATGGATAGGGACAACTCCACGCATTGGCTCAGAGGAATAAAAACTAAGAACCCTGAGGTAGGGTTGGGCGTAGTGGGGACAAAAACGCCGACGGTCCTTTCTCCGGCCACCGCAAGATCTCCGTTCACTTCGGCGGTGAGAAATCCAATGACGCCAAGCCCGGCCCCCGGAAGGCGGATTAGCACGGCCTTTTGAAATGGGGCACGCTCACCGTCGGCAAAGGTGCTCACTATCTGCTTCGAAGATCCGTAAACCATGCTGACGAAAGGCACACGATCTATGATTCTCTCGGCTAGGCCGATGCACCAACGGCCCATGAAGAAGCGGGAAATGACCCCAACGACAGCGATAGCAACGACAACGGCGAAGATGGCGAGCAGGTCAATGGCAACGCCAATCCCCGGTCCGAATTGCCACTGCCGGAAAAGGATTTGAGCGGTAGGCTGTCCCACATGACGCACGAGAAAAACCAGCACGTAGGCCGTTATGGCTAGAGGCAACAGCGTCAAAATGCCAGTGATAAATGAATTACGTAAAGACCGAAACACGACTGCCTATTCTCAAAATAAATTTTCGTGAGGCAATGCCAATTTGCGGTCAGATTTACACCGAAATGGGGAAAATTACGCAAATTGCAAAACTCGGCCGACAAACTTCCCATCGGGAATTTTTCCGTCTCCCCCGCGGCGCCTTTGGCGCCGCGGGGGGTAGGATAGGAGGTTTGTGTGCCGGCGGAGCCGCTGAGGGCGAGCTCGACGGCGGCCGCGGGAATTGGCCAGTAGCTGAGGCCCAGCTCACCGGCCATGGAACCACTTTTCGACGAAGGTTGCGAAATTTCCGCCCCATCCGCCGTGCCGCGGGCGGCATTGAAGAATTCTCGCTCGTAAAACGCTCCGCACCACGGGGTCAACTTCCAATGGAATGGATAGGCGAGCCGGCAGCCGAGCCGGGCCCGATGGGAGTTTACAGGCCGGAGGGAATTCGCGGGCCCATGAGAAAGCAGACATCGAAGGGAGATCTCCTCCTCCTCAAACTTTTTGCCCTTCAGTATGGAGTAGAGGTACTTGCCGTAGAGTTCGGCGGAGAAATTGCGAAGATTTTCCCAGCGATAGCCCAGTCCGGCCCGGCCACCGAGGTAGGGCACCTTGCCGTCGAAGGATTTACCCGCCGCCGCCGAGGGCCCGACCATGCCCCTTGCCGGAACGCTCCGATTTGCCGCTTACCTCGTTCTTCGTCAGCATTTTAGCCAATGCGCCCTCCAGAAAAGAACCGACGGTAAATGGGCCTGTCCGTCCGGCCAGGCCGGCGACGAAGGATGCGCCATCTAACTTAATGGCGAAGCCGCTCCTATGCCGCTCCGCGCTGCCGCCGATGGCGCAGAAGGCGGCGAGCTTTTTCGCGGAGGGAATATCCAGCCAGTCCTCGCAGCCGTTCACGAGCGCCGTGCCGGCTAATCATCCCTCGCTCAGCGACTTGTGGCTGATTGAAGCCGCGCCAAGGTCGCCGAAGTAGCCCAAGAAGTCGGCCAGCAAACGATCGTCTTCCCGTCGGACGACGAATTTGTAGCCGGGCAGCACATTAGCTCCAGTTATGGAGCTGACGCCGCTCCCGCCATCGCCCGAAAACGAAAAAAATCGGCAGTGGGCGCTTTCGGATTTTTCTAGAACCGTCATCGGCCCGCTATCGGTGGACTCTACGCCCCAGAGGCCGAGGCTTTTGTTAGTACGGCCTTCTTGGTTAAAGATGAAGGTACTTTGCGGGAAAAGCAGCGTGTCGCTATCGCTTGCTTCCCTAACGGCGCTTTGCACATCAGAGTGCGTGCCAGTTGTATACGCAACGGGCTGCTCACCGCCGAAAGCCGACCCGAGCAACGCGGAAAAAGTTAAACTGAGGCATAAAATCCTGCGCCCCACATGGATGCAGCGTAGCGACCGGTGCGGACTGTATAGGTGAAAAATTTACAAAGTTGCATTTCCCAGTCCCTGGTAGTTTGCCCCTACTCTAGGTAAAAATTTTCCACAACGGCGGGGCGTCGCTCCAGCCGCGCCCATTTGGCAAGGAATTCGCGAACGGAATTGGCAAAGGAGGGGGCAATTTCAATGGAGAATGGTGGCGCGCCGGACTCGTCGCGGAGCATGTCAACCCTTCCCATGGCGAGCCAATTCGCAAAAAGTCGGACCTGATCGCGGCGGGAAGTCTCCGGAGAGTCCAAGCCCATTTGGTTTTTCACCGGGCTAAAAATTTCGTCCCGTCGGCCCTCCAGCAGTAGCGTCCGTTCGGCAAAGGGCAGCAAATCGGAAAGAAAATGCTCCATTTTGAAGGCGTTAGGCTCCGTTGGAAGAACCAAATGGCCCGCGGCATTAAGAAACGGCACCTTCCTCATGACCGCGTGGAGCGGCAGATTTCTATGGCGATTTTCCGGGGCCTGGCGAAAAAAATGTTTCAGAAAAGCAATCTCGAAGAGATAGATGGACACGTTAGCCTGTCCGAAACGGGGCCGATTGGACACGTCTAAGGCGGAAGCGCATTCCGGCGGCAGGTCTGTCGAGTTGATCATATGCAGCTTATGTCCCGCGTTGGCAAAAACGCCAATTCGTTCGCCCACGTAGGCCTTTCGGACACAGCGGCAGGACGCCTGGGACTGCGTAAGTAGGTGGAAACCGATAAAATAGGGATCGATTGGCAGGGCCAGCGGGTTATCTACCCGATGGCAGGAAAGGTGTACTGCGCCAAGTCGCGAAAGAGTCGTAAAAAGGCTATGGCTATTCAAGGCCAACGGCAGACCGCCGTCGCCGTCCGGGTGGGTAGCGATGGTTGTGCGTGTGGAGAGGATTAATTTTCCGTCTCGATCCAGGAGGGGCAGTTGGCCCTGGCTAAAAATATGCACTTCTTTCAGGCCGAAAAAATTCCTCTCCAAAAAGAAGTTTTCCGTTTCTCGCTTGTTTTCCGGTCCGGCAAGAATGAGCCATGGGATGGTGACTCCGTAGCGGGCTTCGCTAGCCAAAATTCGCTCGGCAAAGAGCTGGAAAATGGGCTTCCCGCGCACGGGCGTAATGGGGATGAAACCCTTGCTGTTGACTGTGCCGAACCGAGCTTCCTGTCCACCGGCGATGGTCACAACGGCAAGTTCGCCGCGGCGAAGCGCATCTTCGCCGATTCGATAGGCCCGTTCCCAGCTATTTTCTTCAGTCTGAGAAGAAGGCAGCAATGTGCAAGAAGCCGGTCGAAAGCCGCCACCATCTGCTACCGGTCGCCGCAGCCGCAAAATTTCCCGTCGCAAAAAGGAAAGGTCTATCCCATCCAGCTGCCCCAGCAGGGTCTTTTGTTCCTCCTGGTTCAATTGCTCCATGAAGAGAAGGATGTGATCCTGGCTATTGTGGGAAAGCATCTCCTTAAAACCTTCCCACCTTGACCCGCTGCGATTTATCATTTCCTATTCCTCGAAAATATATACGTATTCGTCTCTGTCCGTATAGCCTAAACGTTTACGCAGAGTCCGCCGCCGAAAATCGCCGTCGCTGGCAAAACGCCTTAGGTAGCCCTCTATCTCACCGACGCGCTCCTTCAACTCTATTTGCTTCGTCAAAAGCACATTTCGCCGACCCAAGTCCTGGCGATAGCGAGCCCGATGGGATCCGGTTAGGAGAAAAAAACTGATTAGGGGGGACAGGAGGGCGGACAATACCCAGACCGAGGTCGACGAACCGAAGCTGCGACTAGCCCCCACAATGTGCTGCTTTTTAGCGCAATTTTTCAATTTTTGCAATTAAAAATGTGCCCAAAGGCCGATAGGGAGCGATTTTGCGTAAAAATATCGCTACAAACTATTCTACAATTCGCTGTCGGTCGGCAGGTCTTTGCCCGATGGCGAATCGGCCTGACAGCTCGAAGACGGAACTTTTTAGCGGTGCCCAACGCATCCTGCGGTCTAAATTTTGGCATGAATCTGCCGAAAAGTCCGAAATGCTTTGCAGATGGTGCGGAATGTCAGGCGTTTTCGGACAATAGGGCTTCCTCGCAAATTTTCCCCAAAAGGAGATCGCACTACTTTCCACGCGTAAACTATGGCAGCGTGCGAGGAATTACGACATCTTTACAAAGAAAATCCATCTCCTCATTCTCGTGGGGAGTCGCATTTTTTGTGGTGCATTCAAGGAAAAATTGAAGGCCGCGAGAATTTTTATCGGTCCCGATGGAAATGCCTCTAACGCCCTCCCATTGGGGATCGATGAACGTGACTCTTTCACCGGCTTTTATTCTTTTCACAATGGAATCAAATATTTCACGGCGCTGCGACGGAGCGGCCTTGGCGTCCGCTATCGCTTTCATAAGACTCGGCGAGAGCTCTGGCGCAATCGTAAAGCTATGGCCTACTGCATGGGCCAAAATTCGCTTTGTCTCTCCCGGACTGTCGACCAAAACCTGGAAGTAATGCCAAAAAGCGTCCTCGGTGGACGTGAACGTGTGGGCGGTATCATAACTAAATTTGACGCCCAGCAGCGCTTCCATGACACTAGTGTCTAGTCCGCCGTGCTTTGGCACAAAGGCTGCTTGCGCATCTTCTAGTTCCTTAAGCAATTCTTTCGTTTTGTCGATTTTGGCTTCAATCTGTATATGGTTTGGCGTCGTTTTCTTGGGTAATTTTTCGAGCTCTTTTTTATGCGAAATCGCCGCTTCGTGCAGTATGTGCAGCGCTGACAAGTAGTCGAGCGATTGTAAATTTATGCCACTTCCCAGGCGGATGTGAGGCACCCATGCGCCCCGCTCCGTTTTTTCAGCGGCATCTTCCCGCTTTTCTGTAGTACAAAAAACACGCGTGTCGAAACGTGGAGGATCGTAAGTTAGCACGTATTTCGTAATTCCCGCCTCGGGTAAGAGCTTTTCTATTTTTTCTATTCTATTTTTAAGGTCATTGGCATACGTCAGAAAGGCTTTTTCGCCTGGAGCTATCTGCGCGGAAGCATCCGCGGCAGTGCGTGCGATTGCCCGGTGCAATGCTGTTGCTCTATGTGCCTTGCGCTTTCCATCGGTTCCTCCATAGGGATTGAGGGGTACGAGAACCAGTGATCCCCCATGTGTTGCCGGAATGTTTCCTTGGAGCACTATCTTTTCTAGTAATTCCATTAGTTTTGTAGGCTGTGTAAGTTGTATGTACACCAGCGGAGCTACGGCAAAGCAGGATCCCACTCCAGACTCCTGGCGAATCACTTTTATGATCACAGTCTTTATTGCTAAGCGGCGCAATTCGCATGTCGTTATTGACCTGCCGCTGGTGATGCCCAAATCAAAAATCGCCGGCAGCACATCTCCTCCTTGAATCCGTTCTAATTGGGATTTTATGCCATCTTCATCGGTGCGAAACTTTTGCAGTCGCACAAAAAGCTGTTGCTTTTCTGCATTTGTCGCAAAATCCCCGGCGAGGATAAGACTGAGAATACAGCGATCTAGTTCCTCCGTGTTGACTTTATTTTGATCGGATTTTGTTCCAATTAGGCGTTTTGAAGATATTTTTCTAGAAATTTGCGTATTCCAGTAATCTGTGGCGAATCCAAAAATATCTGCGCTGACACTGCCTATTCCGTATTTTTCTAAGAGAAACCTAGCCACCATAGGGCCAACGCCGCCGACGGCATTCATTTTTTGTAGAACTCCTTCGACAATTGTCTGTGGCCGAGCCACTCGTACTTCAAAAAAGAGCGTGGCCATGGATTCTAGCTGCGGCGCAAAAGAAGCAAAGATTGCCCACAATAGCGCGAACGATTTGTTTTTTTCGCGGAAAAAATAATAGAGCAGCATACACCTTCTTATAAACCCAATATGCTTGATGCTTATAAGGTTCGTGCCAATTCCATTTGTGACCTGTATGGATGTTGCGGATGGATATGTGCTATTCGCATTTTGTGTCGACGGCTCTAGCGAATAGTATTTTTCAAAGAAACGGCAGAAAACTCGTTCTTGCGAGGATTCTTCACTGAAGACAGTCACAACAGGATAACCTCTCACAGGAAGGGTGCCTTGTAAAGACAAATGTCACCAGGCAGTCTCTCGATCGGGAAAAGAAGTAGGCAGCGGTGCAAACATTTCCAACGGAATGGGGCGCTGTGGTGCGCAGTAAAAATCTTTGGTAAATTTTTCATAATATTTTTCTGTGATCCCTTGGCGCTTGCCTCCCCGCAAAGCCCCTCTCGGAAGATTTGACCAATGAAAACCACTTCCCGCCTGCCGCAACTCTTGGGAGCCAGGAGCTCCTTCAGCCCCATCCGCAATCTTAGTCCGGAAAGCCTCACCCGACACCTGGACGCTTTCCACGCCGGGAATCTGCGGCCGGCCGCTCTCCTCTGGGGCGCCATCGAACGGCGGGACGATGTTTTGCAGGCCGTTGCCTCCAAAAGGAAAAAGGGAGTGGCGCGACTCCAGTGGGATATTTTGACGACCGATGGAAGCCCGGAGGCCCTTGCCCAGCAGACGGCTCTTCGATTTTTTTATAACAGCTTGAGCTGCGTAAATGCCGTCGACGGGAACGAGCGGGGCGGATTTAGTTTATTAGTACGGCAAATGATGGACGCGGTCGGAAAAAAATACGCCGTCCACGAAATCGTCTACCGAATTCACGGCCAGAGCCGCACCGAAGAGGGATTGCGACCCCTGATCTCCGCCGAGTTTCGTTTTGTCCCGTTGGAATTTTTCGAAAACTGCACGGGACGGCTCCGTTTTCTTGCGCGGGAAGATGCCAGGGAAGGCCTGGCCCTGGAGGAGGGCTCCTGGCTTACCACCGTGGGAGACGGGCTCATGGAGGCCTGCTCCATCGCTTACCTCTTTAAACATTTGCCCCTCCGTGACTGGCTCATCTATTGCGAGCGGAATGGCATGCCCGGAATAAAGGGCATTACGGACGCCTTCCCGGGAACCAGCCAGTGGGAAGTCGCCAAGCGGGCGGTGGAGTCCTTTGGGGCCGAATTTCATGCCCTCATGACAGCGGGCAGCGACTTGCAGGCCATCGACTTGGGTGCGAGAGGGGAACTGCCCTACCCGGGCCTGGTGGAGCGCATGGATCGGGCCATGGCGGCACTCTGGTGCGGTTCGGACCTTTCCACCCTCTCCCGCGCCAGCGCCGTCGGCGCCTCCCTCCAATCCGGCGAGAGGGCTTCTCTGGAGGCGGAGGATGCGGCCATGATTTCAGAAACACTTAACGCTCAGGTGGACCGCTACGTGCTGGGCCACCTATTTGGCAATGGTCCCGCCCTGGCCTACCTGAGGCTGCGTCCGGTTGCCCAAGAGGATGTCCTGCGGGACTTGGAAATCTACGAACGGCTCAGCCGGCTAGGGATTTCCATTCCGGTCGGCGAACTGCGGGAACGCTTCGGCATCGGCCTTCCGGAAAAGGGTGAGACGGAGAGCTAGGCTGAATTTACCCCTTCCACCATCCGATCCCGGATGAAATCTTCGAGCCGGCCCACCTCATTCTCTAAAGAAAAATTCTCTACGAAAATGCGGTGGGATTCGCGGGCCAGCTCAATTGCCTTCTCCGGATTGGTCCGGATCCACTTCATGTGATCGTCGATCTGGCGGAACATTTCTTCCGGTGTGGCCTCCTGGTCCACGTAGAGGACGGAATCGCCGAAATGTTTTATAATAAAAGGATGTTTGTCGCTGATAATCACATTGGACGCGGCAGCAGCTTCAAAAAAACGGCTGGTGGTGGTCCCTCCGGCCAGATGATTGTCGCCGTGTAGAACAAGGGAAACGCCGGCAGAACGAATCGTATTCAGCAGCGCACCGCCATCCCAAGCGACGAATCCGCGGTAAGATTTTGGCGTTCTACTCTTCCATACGCCTGAGCCGTAGACGTCGAAGTAGTCCGTCTCGTCGAGTAGACGGTAAAGTTGACCATAGCGCTGCCCGCGACGCGAATCATGGCAGACGCCGCCGTAGAACAGGTGCCGCTTGGGGCTCGCATCAAATGAAGTTTTCCCTACAGAGGGGAAAAATTGCATGCCTAGCAGCGATTTTCCCTTTTTGGCAGCCGATTGCTGCAGTTCGGCAATGTCCGGCATGCAGTACAAAATGTTCCTGTAACGTAAAATTTTCTCTGGAGTGCAGACCCGCGAAGACTTATGGGGCTGGGCAAGCATCAGTGCGCTCGGCACACCCTCAGGCGGAGCGAAATAGGGGCATAGGCACAGGACAAAGGACGGATTGATTTGCTTTAACATTTGCTTCGTATCTTCCCTGCAGATGCAACACTCGTGGCCGCGGCGGCCAAATTCTTCCAGCAGACGTTTCGCAGCGGATGCTTCCCCCATCCAACTGCGCGCTGTTAACACTACGATCCTTAGAGAACCTTCCGCCCTCGCTAGCGGCTCGTCCGTCTGGCAGGCGCTGCACAGCTTCTCCCAGAATTCCTGCGATGAGCTATCGGACCGTTCAATTGGACAGCGCTTTGCCGGCGACCGCCGGGAGTATTCGTGCGCCATTGGGTAGCGAATGCCGATTTCTCGGCCGCTAGGGCTATCCTGGGCGACCGCTGGCGGAGCGGCTAAAAATTCCTCCTCTCCCAAAGATGGAAAAGGCCGTTGGCTGAAAAGTGTGTCGTTCAATCTGGTTATTTGCATGGCGTAAGCGAGTGTGCCTGCTGTGGGGAGCATGTCCATGTTTTTCCGTTGACGGAGTGCCATACTTCCGTTGCTGAGATCGCGTGCGCCTGCGTGTCTTTTTTTCTGTCGTGGCCTTGTTTTTGTCCGGCTGTGGCGGGCGAGAGAGTTCCGCTCTTCCCCTGCGCATCGCCCTGTCCGCCGATTACCCGCCCTTCGAATTTGTGGAAAAGGGCAAGCCGGTAGGTTTTGAAGTGGATCTGGGTCGGTCCGTGGCCGAAGAACTGGGACGTAAGGCGGTCTTCGTAGACATGTCTTTCAGCGCCATTTTGCCGTCATTGAACGCCGGAATGGCGGACATGGCTGCGTCTACTATCACGGTCACGGAAGAGCGAAAGAGGAATTTTGCTTTTTCCAGGACATACTTCTGCGAAGAACTGCAGCTGCTCTATCTGTCATCGAGGCCCGTGGATCCGGCGCAAAAATTCCGCGGTCGGAGGGTCGCCTGCCAGTTGGGTTCCACCATGGAGCTGTGGCTGCGGCAGAATGCCCCAGACTGTACCACGGTAACCGTGGACAGCAACGTGCAGGCGGTGGAGGCGCTGAAGGCGGGGCAGGTGGACGCGGTGGTGGTGGACGGCAGTCAGGCGAAGTCCTTTTGCGCGCGGAATAAACAGCTCCGAAGCATCTTTTTGGCCCGTTCGGACCGCGGCTACGCCATCGCATTTTCCAAAAATTCTCCACTTATAGATCCCGTGAATGAAATCCTGGAGGCCATGGAGAAAAGCGGTAAATTGCAGCAATTGAAAGAGAAGTGGGGTCTTCTGTGAGCTTTTTCTCTGACCTGGCCTACGTGGGCGGTGGGCTGGCCGTGACCTTCTTGCTGCTGTTCGGCGGACTGGCCGTCGGATTTTCCCTGGGTCTCCTGCTGGCAATCCTCCGCCACTGCGGCGTGGCCGTCCGCCCTATCCGCCGCTACGTCTCTCTACTGCGCGGCACTCCCCTATTGTTGCAGCTGAGCCTGATCTACTTCGCCCTGCCGACCATCCTGGGAATTCGTCTGAATGTCGTCTGGGCCGGCGTTATCGCCTTTGGCCTGAACAGTTCCGCCTACATGTCGGAAATTTTTCGCTCCGGCATCGGCAGCATCCCCCGGGGACAGTTCGAAGCCGTACGGACCCTCCGCATCCCAGCCATTTCCGCCTGGCGAGACATCTACCTGCCCCAAATTTTTGCCCGCATCCTGCCGGCCCTCACGGGAGAGATCATCGCCCTTCTCAAAGAGACGGCCCTCATCGCCACCTTGGGCGGATCCGACCTGATGCGTAGGTCGCAAGTTTTGGCCGCAGAGCGCTTTACCTACTTTATTCCTCTCTGCATGGCCGGCCTCTACTACTACGCACTGGTGTGTCTCGTGGAGCGCTTTGGCAGAAAATTAGAAAGGCGCCTATGCCATGCTGCGGGTTGAAGACGTTCGAAAAAATTTTCAGGGCAATCCAGTTCTCCGTGGCGTAACGTTCTCCGTCCATGCGGGCGAAGTGGTGGGCCTGGCGGGTCCCTCAGGCGGTGGGAAATCTACCCTATTGCGCTGCATAGAAGGCCTGGAGACCGTTGACGGCGGGACAATCGTCCTGGACGGTTCCGTGGGCTTCATGTTCCAGGATTTTCAGCTATTTCCGCACATGACTGTCCTCGAAAATCTTACCTACGCTCCAGCACTCAGAAAAGATGGGAAGGATTATCGAAAAAAAGCAATGGATATGCTTGATAGGCTTGGATTGCCGGAAAAGGCAGCGGAATATCCGCACAGCCTGTCAGGAGGGCAAAAACAGAGGGTCGCCCTGGCCAGAAGTTTGATGATA
>JAIRTQ010000055.1 GCA_031254835.1 Puniceicoccales bacterium
GACGATGGTGTCGTTGTTGGAGTAGCCCACGATCATGAGGATGGCCGCCACCATTGGCGCACTGAAGCGGTGGCCAAGGAGCACGTATATGCCGACCGTGGCTAGGATGTCGTGAATTATGGAAAAAAAAGCGCCCATGCCAAATCCCATTTCGAAGCGGATGGCCACATAGGCTAAAATGCCACCGATAGCTAGCAGAAGAGAAATGACCGCATTTCGGCTGATGGAGGCGCCTACATTCCCCCCAATGCTGGTGTGGCGCAGCAGCTGCAGATCCGCTCCGGGCAGATCTCTCTTCGCAAGCTGAAAAAATTTATTTCCTTTTTGAGCTGCCGTGTGGACGTTGAGCAGTTCGCCGTCGCCTTCCAGCGGCCGCTGAAAGACGGCCTGAATTTCGCCGATGTCGTTCCGGGACGCCAATGAATGGAACTCACGGAGGGCGGGCCGCTCCTGGAAAGAAAGAAGCAATTCGTCGCCACCGGTGAAGTCGATTCCATAGATATTTTTCCCGCGAAGTGCGATGGCGCAGATGCCCGCCAGAATGGTGAGCGCCGCTAGAAAGATGGCTGGCCGGGTCCACCGGTGAAAGGAAAAATTGGCCTTCCCGCTGCCGAGGACCCAGGATGGCAATAGTTTTCTGACTCCACAGCGATGCACTAGAAATCCCAGAGCTCCATCGCAAAAAACTAGCGCGCAGAAAAGGGTAGCCAACACGCCGACGGCCAGAACGATGCCGAAACCGCGGATAGGACCCGTGCCGTAGGCGACCAGGATGGCAGCGGTTAGGAGGGTGGTGACGTTTGCATCGAAAATGGCGGAAAAGGCCCTGCGGAAGCCGGCCGCGAGGGCCGCTGCGGGCGACTTCCCTTGCGCACTTTCCTCTCCCATGCGGGCAAAAATGAGGATGTTCGAATCCACCGCCATGCCGACCGTAAGGACCAGGGCCGCAATGCCCGGCAAAGTGAGCGTTGCGCCCAGCATGGCCATGGAGCCCAGCATGATCGTCACGTTCAGAAAGATTGACAGGACGGCGACGGCCCCCGAAAGTCCGTAGTAGGCCACCATGAAGGCCATGACCAGTCCGGAACCGACGCAGGACGCGCGGACCGCGCTTGCCCGCACATCCTCCGCCAGCGTAGGGCCGAGCTCGTGGACCTCATCCAGACGTAATTCCAGCTCCAGCGGATTGTTAAGCACACTGGCCAGCTCCAGGGCCTCCCGCTGGTCGAAGTGGCCGGAAATGGCGGCGCGGCCATCTCGGATCACCGAGCGGACCGTCGGTGCGGAGTAGACTTTCCCGTCCAGAACGATGGCGAGCGGACGGCCCACGTTTTCCGCTGTGACCCTTTCGAACTTTTTCGCACCTTCGGTGGTCAGTTCCAGCCCGATTTCGTAGCCGCCGTACTGGTTCACGGTCGTCGTGGCCCGTTTGATGTCCCGGCCGACCAATTCCGGAGTTCGCCGCAGCAGGAGGCCATCCGCCGAGCCGACCTCAGCTCCGCCCTTGGCCCATGGCACTCGCACGTAGCCGGGCGGAGGCACTTTAGGGTCGCCGGAGCCGCCATAGGAAGCGTGAAATTCCAACTTTGCCGGCTTCTTGACGACATCCAGCACGTCCGGGTTGTCCCGGCTAAAGACGCCGGCCAACTGAATTTCGACCTGATTAGCGCCGCGCAGGAGAATCTGCGGCTCCGCCAGGCCCATGCCGTCCAACCGGCGACGAATGACGTCCCGCACCTGCTCCAGCTGCTTCTTGCGGCCGAATGGGTCCGCTGCCAGAGACTGGGAATCGACCTCCAGTGTCACCGAAAGCCCGCCACGCAGGTCCAAGCCCTGACGGACGCCGGCTGGGAACAGCTCTACGAGAGCCCACAGAAAAATCGCCAATGAAATGGCCAATTTCCAAAAAATCGGACGCAGTATTTTTCCAGCCATCATCTTCTGCGCCCGCCAACCAATCGCCCGATTATTTTTTCGTCCCAACTCGGCCGCGCCGTGGCCGTGGAGCTGGCGGTTCTTCCGCTGGCTCTTCAGAGCTCGTTTTGGCGTCAGAAGATTCCTCATGATGTCGCAGCTCTTCGCCCGCAACTTTTTGTCGTACGCTTTCGCGAAGTACCTCGATCCGCACGCCCCGCGCGATTTCCAAGGTTAGCCGCTGGCCGTTGGTCCGCACGACTTTTCCGAAAATTCCACAGGCCAGTAGTACGCCGTCGCCATTACGAAGTTGTTCTAGTAGCGCACGTTGCTGCTTTTGCCGTCGCCGTGCCGGAGCGATGGTGAGGAACCAAATGGCCGCAAAAAGCAGAACAAAAATCCACAGCTGGGCTGTCCCACCAGCCCTGCCAGAAGCAACTCCCAAAACACGTCCCATAGCATCCATAAACCCCTTTTAGCCCGATGGACTACACACACAAGCACTTTTCCTAAGATTTCCCAAAGGAGACTTTACTTTTTTTATATTTACATATAACATCCGTCCATGCCGCTCAACCCGTATGGTTCGGACGCTTCCACTAGCCTGTTTCGCCCCATTTCAGGAAGCGGAAGCGGAAGCGCGGTCCGCAATAATCTTGCTAGTTCAGTTGCCTCCATCACCAGTTCTACGACCCTCGCGAAATGCAATACGCATGCATATTCTTTCGCACAAAATTTAAGTATACTGGACGATTACGTCGCAGAAGCAAGTGAGATCTGTGCGGCAGCTAGGTTGGCTGATGATACAAATACAGACCGCCATCTAGAGCTCGTTTCATCTTCCATAATGAAAGTAATGGGCTTTCTAAGGGATCCGGAACTCGCGCAAGATATCTGCGGCGTATGCAGGCACAGCACTCCCAACGAAGATGGTACGCTCGGCACGGGGAGCGTTCGCTTTCGAAAAATTCCTTTTGATGCTGCCGAAGAAGAGCCTATTTTTTCCTTTGCCGGGAAGCGGTACCTCCTTACGTACGCACGCCCTGAAAGATCCCCAGAAGAAGAATTGAGGGATCTGACGGCCAAGTTAGAACTTTGCGCAAAAGAAGCGGCCAACATCGGATTGCTCCAATGCAAGAATGCCCAAATGGCTCTGGGGCTGGCGCATGAAAACATTCGCGGAGCGGCAGGATTTTTCACGAGGATAGCCTACGCGCTCATTCCGCTGCGTAAATGGATTTATTTGCCCTTTTACGAAAGGACACGCTCCTCCACGGCGCGGCTAGAAAAACTAAGCCGCGGCCTGATTCTGAAGAAAGACTATAGTCTCCTCGCGGATGGCGAGAAGGCCAGGGTTGAATTTGGGGATAGTTTGCTAAGTGGACGTGAAATAGCGGCCATCAGGGCGACGTCCCTGCAAATAGCAAACGACATCGGCAATCTGAGAAGAATTAACGTTTTTGATCAAAATGAGCCGGAAAATGAGCCGATCGTCCTGCCCAGTGAGGAAGGGGGCTACCCGGCTTTTCTCCAAAAGCTGGGATCAGTCGATGGCCGAGGAAGGACAGCAAAATTTACCGATAAATTGATTCTGACGCCCACATCGAGAGAGAGTCTTAGGCGCATCTGTCAGCGCTTCGCCGATCCGGTCGACATGGACGGGCTTTTGCAGGTCCTTTGCGGAGATCCGCCGGGAACCGATGCGACTAAGAATGCATTGAGACAGTATAACTCTCGAATTTCTGCCTTTGCATCTCTCGCAGCTTCCTGTCATTCGGATTTACCCGACTATCTTTTTCGCTCGGGCGGTCTTCCTAAATACCTGGTCGAGATCCCATCAGAAGGGGGCAAAGTTTCAGAACTGTTTACTGCCGCCTGCTCATCCGCTGGGGAGAGTGCAGGAATTGCCGGCAGGAGCGAGGCGCTCCGAATAAGCTCTCAGAACGCCCTAAGCCATGACGAACTGGCTGCTTTGGATATAATCGTTAGGGATCCAACGAGGAGGGCCGGGACTGCCATTTTAAATTTTCCATCCTACAAATTTGCGCAACACGGCGACAGCTCGCCCTCCGCTTGCGTGCGAGATTTTCGGACCCGTTCCGATGCCTATTTGAGCGACCAGAAAGCCGTAGAGGTCTTCGGCGTCATCATCCAAAGCAATCCTGCGATCCGCAAAAAAGCCCAAAAAATGGCGCTGAAACTCCTCGAGCAAAAATTTGCGGAAGTCAGAGACAATGCAGAAGCTTGCGGGCTGGCCATGGAGCACATCTTCGCACTTCAGCGCATAATGGCAGTAACCTTGCAAGCGGAAAGGCAATCGCGCGGAAGTGGAGCATCCGCAACCGGTGCCGAAGAAGAGAAATTGCTACATCTTGTGCAAGCTCTACATGAGCATATCTCCGGAAGATGGGTTAGCAACCCAAGCTCGGTGAACGATAGAGAAATTTGTGTCTTCTGCCAAGCGGCGCGTATTTGTGAAGTAACCTTTGGCAAGAAAACTTCCTCCAACGGTGCCGCACTGCTTGCATACCTAGCCACCAACCCCAACTGCGGATTTATGGAGCTTGGCCGTCTCTCTCCCGCCGGCGCTGCAAGTCCTGCGGACATGTTGGGCGGCTGCCGTGGCGGCGAGGAGGTCGTAAGCTTTATAGTGGCCAAAGGAAAGAATTTGCTGGGAGAAGAAAATGCTAACCGCGATCGCCTTATTGCTGATCTGACAAGTGCCCTAAAAATCATTAGCCTGGACTTTCGCTACGACTTTGCCAACGGCATTATCGTAGACGACGGGACCGGAAGGCCCATTGGGCGACGGGGTGTCAAGCCGCCCATTTGGAGCAAACTAGTCATAGACGAAGGACATGAACGCGTAGAAAGCACAGACTCGACCGAACTGGTGCGGGTCGATGGCTGCGTGCACGTAAACTCTGAAACCCATGAAACCGTTCGCATTGACCCATCTACCGGCAAGCAGCAAACGTTGCTCGCCGTAGGAGGGGAGATGAAATTTTCCTTCTTGGCTGACTTTGTCCTCTTTCGCGACGGCGATGGATGCCATGCGTTCCACCATAGCGACCTTCGGCAGGAGGTCTTTACCATCCAAAATGTGGAGAATGAGTGGAAAATTTTCTTGCCAGTTCCAGAACATCGGGAGCTCATTTTCGTCCCTGCTCGTAATGCTCGTATGAAAGTCGGCCATTTGGCAGTGTTTGACGAACAAAACAAGCCGGATATGATTATCCCTCTGTTCAATAATCGCACGGACCAGCAGCAGCAGCTACGGAGTCAGTCAATAGATGGAAAATCTGTTCTAGTGGAACATATCCACGGCGCAGAAACTGGACTTCATGCCATCCCTACTCCGAGCTTTTTAATAGGAAATCTCTTTCCGTATTCCGATTTTGGATATTTTTCAGAAATTGGCGGGAAAGTTATTGTGGCAAAAATCGTTGGCAAAGAAGTTTTTCGCTTCGATAGAGAATCTCGTAAGCTGATAGTCGCCCCGCACGAAAAGACGCACGCCGATTACATAGCAAACGTTTCGCTGATGAACGCGATAATAGATGCATGTAGAGCTGACAATCCCGTCATGCCAACGGAGGAACAAATAGAGTTTCTTTGCGAATTCATGCAATCTTGGAGCGATAGAGCCGATGACGAAACAGTGCGAGAGAGCATTATCCGCGCTACATGCGGCATAATGCTACTTCTAAACGCCAAAAATGCGAGTGAGCTTAGCATCAAATCGAGAAATTTACTTGTTAAGTCGCTACAGAAAGTAGTCGCCCGCTTCCCCCTTTCCCCCATCGAAATGACGACCGTTCACACATTGACGGAAACGTTATATTCGTTGCACAAAAACAAGGTGGATAATGAAGTTGGGGACACGGATCTTTCGTTTGAAACGATGCGTCACAATTTCGACATAGAGGCCGATGCCCTCTACAAATCCCTATGGGGAATGTGGCAAACGGCTCTGCCCGACGACAAAGAAGCTATCTTGCAGGCCGCAATGGCAATGGCATCGCTGGCCGCCGCGTGCGTGGCGCCGAATGAACAGAAGCAATGGAACCAACGATGCGAAGACATCAAAAAACAGAAGGCCGTACAGAACCTTACGGCGCTGGAAATTTCAACAAAAAAGCGCCGTAGTAGCGATGTCGCACCGGCAGCAGCTCCCGTTTTGGTTAAATTCGGTGCGGTCGCGGGATTTCATGGGACAGACCTCGTGAATGAAGAGAAAGTCGACGGCAGCGACATCAATATGGCCGCCGTCGGCTACGGTCCACTATGTACGCTGGTCGACATCGAGTCCCTACAGGACGTAATCGACGCAGAAGCCCCTAGCACAGAGAGTGAAGCTGGAACTGTTGCAGCAGCAGAAGCGGCGACTGATTTAAAAACTGCCCTGCAGCAATATCGAGAAAGAGAACGAGCAAGCAAGGTCCTTCACGCGGACCTGTTCCAGGGACGTATGACAGAGCTTGCTGCGAATTTCGAGCTCATGGAGGCTCGGCTGCTTACGGCGAAACAGTCCCTTGCGGCCCAAGTTGGGGACGTTCACGAGATCTGTGATGCGTTGGATCGAAAAATCACGGAGTTTATGTTAGATTTGCCGGATGAAACGGTCAAACAAAAGAGGATTTTGGGGCAACTTGATAATCCAACGAGAGATGCCGTCCTGTGGCTTTGGTTTCACTCCTTAGAAAGGGGAGAAGACGGCAAGTTTGCCATCAATCGCGCCCGATTTTATGACGAGTACCGGCGGCGCTACGACGATTCGTTGACCAACCCTAGCCAGGTCGATGTACTGATCACCGCTGCCCAAAATTTCCTAATTGCCAAAACGAATTGCGATGCAGCCGACGCCCGGCTGGCCGCTTTTGTGCGGTTTGAAACTCGCGCCCGGGCACATATGAGAGCCGGGGGCAGGGATCTGGGCCTCATTCAGGAAGCCTTCGGCGAGTTTGTGCAAACTCTAGCAGCTGCACGAACCTTCGATCCAAACGAAAACCTATTCACCCTATGGTTCGAATATGCGGCCGGCATGCGTCTGCTGCCGGGAAAGAAGGCAATTTTAGATGGGATCGAAAAGCGCTTCGCTGGCGAGAGAACAAATTATACTGACACAGAAATCGGCGTCATAATTCAACTAATGATGGGCGGCGGAAAAACATCCGTGGTCATTTCCCAGGCCATTGCATTACTCTCCGGAAAAGGACGTGTCGCCCTAGTCGTGAATGATGCAAGCCAACACAACACGATGTGTAATACCCTAAAAATCCTCCAAGAGGAGCGATTTGATCAGGGATTCCGCGAAATTCCCTATGACATAAATGAAGTGAGGAAAATAGCGGCCCTAAGGGACTTGCGGGACACGATTTACTCTGCGCGGCAGAATGGTAGCGGTGTCGCGGCTATGAGCGTGACCATACGGGCCGTACTTGTACAGCTTTGGCAATCAATCGCCCATACTCAGCGTCTGGAGCGGCGGATCTCTGAACTCGAACGGACCATGCCGCCGAACAAAGGAGAGCTACAGAAGCTACGGGCGCAGTTGAAGGCATATGAAGAAAGACTCTCTCTTTGCAGGGAGATAGTAACCGGAATTCACGGATTTTGCATTCAAATCGGCGACGAATGCCATCTCAATTGGGATCCTCTTATTTCCGTAAATGTCAGTGAAGGGACGAAGCAGAAATTCACGACAGCACAGGGTAAGGGCATCTGCGAATTTTTTGCCACCTATGACAATTGGACGACGAATTCAAGCATAGGCAAAGAGGCGGTTTTGCGCATTCAATCGGGCCAACGGCCGCTCCGCCGTCACATGGAGAACTTCGCAGAAGCACAGCTACGGCGACTGGGCATGTGGGCGCAGGAAAGTAGCTCCCGAGCAGACTTTCAAAATAAGGCACGTGTGGCCTTTCTACTAGGCAAATGTGATGGGCTAGAAGATGATGGTTCCACTAGAACGGGATTTCAGCTGGATCGGAAAACCGTACTGGAACAATTTTCGAATGATGAAGCAGCTAGGGAGCAATTCCTTCTGTGCGTTGCACAAATGCAGACATTTTATGCTACCAGTTTGAAGAAATTCATGGAAGATTTCGGTCTTTGCCGAAAAAATGGCAAGGTCACCGTAAGTCCGTATCGGGCAGCAAATACGCCATCTCCTGGCCAATTCGCCAATCCGCTCGAAAATGCCAACGCCACTTTCTTGACCTACCTGCGACTTCGCAAAGCAGATGCCCCAGCGCACCATCTTAGCCTGTTTCATGAGCAAGTTAGTCGGTCGGTCGCTGATGTCAGCGCCGGCCGTGCGCCAAAAGTGCGAGCCTTTCTCGAGACAAAGTACGAGCGCCTTATGGGGAGAATTTTTGACAGCAATGGCTCGACCACCGACAGGAAAGCGGCAGAAAATGAATTAGTTGCAGCGCTTGCTGCGACAAGGGATGGCAGTTTGGTCGACTATTTAGAACTGGTGTTCGCAATGAACGCCGATGACCAGCTCTCTTTCCCTTCGTCTCGCTGGGAATGCACCAGCTTTAGTCAAACCGCACTATCACCCTGCATAGGTAGTACGGGAACGCCCTTCAATGTATCGAATCAGGGACAACAATTTTCGGGGCATCAGTCAATTGATGAGACAACGCCACTTTGCATCGCCAGCAAAGCAGAAAAGGATCTTCGGGAAGGCAAATCCGTTTTATTTGAGCTTCGTTCAAGGGATCCAGAAAGCCTAGCGCCGGTCTCCGTAGCTGATCTTTTCACTGCGCAGCAGAACGCAGCCAATAAAAAGCCGCAAAAGGTACGAGCCCTCATGGACGCAGCCGGCCTATTCAAACATTTAAGCAATGAGGACGTCGCCAGGCAGATGCTCGAACAGTGCGATCCGCAGGTCCAGCGCTGTGTGTTCTATCACGATGGCTTTTGGATAGCGGTTGGAAGGGATGGCAGTCGCATTAGGCTTAGCGATACGAGCGAAAAGGCCGTGCGGAAAGACGCCGGCTTAAGTCGCGAAGAAATCGCCGTATTCTACGATCAGGCCCACTGCACGGGCACAGATTTCAAGATTGCACTGGACGCCCACGGCACCGTCACGGTTCATCGACAGACGCCCATCAGCGATTTGAATCAGGCCATCTTGCGTGAGCGCCAGTTTTTAAGCACGCAGAGGGTAGATGTTTGCGCTGTCGACATGGACATATTTGCAGACAAGGGGTCGTTAGCTAGCGCCAATGAAATGGCCGACCGATACATTGCTCTCGTCCAATCGGCCGGAGAAAATGAAGAAAAAAAGGTCGGAGAAAAAAAATTCGAATGCTACAAGAAGGAAGCCCGCAGTGCCATGCTCCGCATCGTGCAAGAAAAATACTTTGAGCTGTCAGCGCAACGCGATCAATTGGTGCGCAAAGGACCGGCAATGAGAACACTCTACCGCCGTCGCATAATAAGATTAGGAGAAGAAATTCGGCAAACTGCCAC
>JAIRTQ010000077.1 GCA_031254835.1 Puniceicoccales bacterium
TCCAGCCCGTCGACCAGGTGAATGCCGGCCCGAAGGAGCAGCGCCAGCTGATGCGTGAAGCTAACCAATTGGGTGGCCGTGCCACAGGGCTTCCGCCGGAAGCGAAAGTGGCGGCGCCAGAATGGGGGCTCCTTCGCTGCGAGGAAGTCACAGGCGATCGACCGGCTATCCAGCTCTTGCCTGGCAGCTGCCGCGTCCGCCGCCCGGATCTCGCCGCTGGCGTAGCCGCCGGACCTGTCCCGTCCAAAATAGGTGAAATTCTTTAGCGGTTCCATGGCATCTGCTGCAGAAACTCTTCCGACGAAATTTCCCCGGCCGATAGGGTATCCATCCCAGAGCGGACCAGGGAGCCGATGCCGGCCGCACTGCCCACGATGTCCGGCCCTTCCAGGGAAAAAAATTCAAAAAACGCCCGGCGGCCAACGGTTCCTCTTCCGCCGCAACGGCTACAGCCCTTTCCCCGGCGCAATTTTTCTCGCGGCAATTGTGCCAGCCTGGGCGGCAATTCGGAACAATCCGGCTCGGAGCAGTCCGGACAATTGAGGCGCAGAAGTCGCTGGCTCAGAATGCCCCGCAGGCAAGAGAGCAGGAGCGGCCGCTCCAGACCCATTTCTTCCAGCCGCAGCAGCGCCTTCCGCGGGGTGGCCGTGTGGAGCGTGCTGAGAACGAGATGGCCGGTAAGTGCGGCCCGCAGAGCTATTTCCGCCGTTTCCCGATCGCGAATTTCTCCTACAAAAATTTTATCTGGATCATGGCGCAAAAAAGACCGCAGAACCGTGGCGAAGGTGCGGCCGACGGACAGCTCCACGGAAGCCTGTAAGCAGTTTTGCAGTTCATACTCAATGGGATCCTCGATGGTGAGCACCTTTCGATCGGGGCAGTCCATCTCGTTAAGGGCGGCGTAGAGGGTCGTCGTCTTGCCGCTGCCGGTCGGACCGGTTACCAAAAATAGCCCCGAAGGCGCGGCCACGGCGGCGCGGATGGCGGCGGCCGTAGCGGGGTCCATGGAGAGATCGTTAAGACCGCGGAAAAGCCTGCGCCGGTCCAAAATGCGCAGCACCGTGCTTTCGCCAAATTTTGTGGGGAGGACGGAAATGCGAAAATCGACGGCGGCCCCGCCGAAGCGGAGGCCGAAACGGCCATCCTGGGGCCGGAACCGTTCTGCGATGTCGAGCTTGGCCAATGTTTTAATCAAAATGGAAAGGGGGGCGCGTACCTCTCCGGCCAGCCGCAGCTCCTCCCGCAGCGCGCCATCCACCCGCATGCGGACCCAGAGGCCGTCTCGGAGACTTTCAAAGTGCAGATCCGAAGCACCTAAGTGCACTGCCTTTGCGAGAATACGCGCCAATAGGCGACCCATTGGGGACGGTTCCAGGGCCGTCTCGCCGAAAACGTCCTCAAAATCGCCCAAGCCATTGGCCGCCGGCCGCCGCTGGCAAAATTTTTCCCATAAATCGGCGAACTGCTTTTCGGGAACTGGGATAAATTCAGCTCCTAGGCCCCAAAGAAAGCGCAGCTCGTGGCCGATTGCAAAAATGTCCCGGCCCTCTTCCACGTAGTAGCGGTTGCTTCCGGAGGCCACAGGAACGAGCCGGTGGCTGTGGCAAGGGAACGGCAAGCCACAGTCCTCTAAGCCGGTCGCTTCCACTGATTCAGCATCGCAAAATTTCGCTGGATCGGCAAGAATAGATCTCTATTTTAACGGCCGTCGCTCTTTGCCGTGGCTCCCTTCCGCTTGCTCGTGCTTAAGCCCTCCTCGCTTGGGGATATCGTCCTTGGCCTGCAGGTGATAGCCGAATTACGGGCACGAAGGTCTGATCTGGAGATCAGTTGGGTCGTACGGGACATTTTTGCGGAAGTCGTTCAACGTAGCGGCTTGGTAGAGAATAGCATCATCTATGAGCGGAAGAGGGGCCTGGGCGGACTGTGGAGCTGCTGTCGCGCCATCGGCCGAAGCGGGCGCTACGATGCCCTCTGGGATTTTCAAGGCCTACTGCGCAGCGCTTTGATGGCGAAAGCGGCCCATTCGCGCCGCAAAATTGGCCGTTTCGACTGCCGGGAGGGAGCGGGTTTTTTTTATGGTCAGCGGGTCCCGCTTCCGGCCAATCCCCACGCGGCGGAAATCCTCGCCCAATTTCTTCCCACGTTGGGCGTTCCGCCGTCCGTCTGCCGTCCGCTCCATTTTTCCGTGCCGGATCCGCTTCCCATCGCCGACGATGGCCGATTGCGCGTCCTCATCGCTCCCGAAAGTCGCGGGGGCGGAAAGGAATGGCCCCACTACGACCAACTGACCGGCTACCTTTGCGGCCGTTTCCCGGACTGGGACTTCTTGTGGCTAGGCCTGCGCCGCAATCCCTGTCCCATCGCGGAAAAATTTCCCAATTTCCATGACCTGCGCGGACAAACCTCACTGCCACAGCTTCTTGGCCTGGTGGAGCGCTCCTCGGCCACAATCGCCAACGACAGCGCCTGCCTCCACATCGCCGCGGCGCTACGAAAGCCGGTCCTCGGCATTTTTCTCCGCACCGACCCGCTCCGCTACGGCCCCTATCCTCTTGCCGATCCGAACCATTTCGTCGCCCAGAACCCGCCGCCGCTGTTCCCCGAGCTGAAAAAATTTCTGAATCGGCTCACTACGGGCCGGGCGGAAGGAAAGATCTAGCGGAAGCGGCCATAGCGCCTATTGGCACGGGTCCTGACGATGAACGTGTCCAACGAGCGGCGAAAGCGATCCGGATTTTTCCGCCATAGATCGATGGCTGCCAGACGGATATTGCGGTAATAGGTTGGAAACGCGCAAAAATTTTCCCAGACTTGACTGTCCTGCCGCAACTTCTCCAAAATATCCTCCGGCGGCGCATAGGAATTCGGGTCCAGGTCCGGCAGGACGGCCGCGCCGGCGGGGGTCATTTTTCCCCTCTCGATGAGCAGCCGGGCGTGCTGCTTATTTACCTCACTCCAGGAACTTTTTGCCGTTCTCCGGCTGAAGCGATTGGAAATGGTTTCCTGGTCGTAGCGCCGCACCATGCCGTCGATCCAGCCGAAGCAGAGCGCCTCCTCCAGCGCCTGATAATAACTAATTCCCTGATGGCCAGAATCTTTTCGCGGAAAAAGTAGCCAGACTGCGGGGGATTTTTGCCCGTTTTCCTCCAGCCAGCGGCGCCACTCTTCCTGCGTCTCCATGCGGAAAAATTTCTCTCCGGCGCCTAAAACACCTGCTTTCCGCTGCTTAGCATTGCCGAGAAAATTTTCCTCCCCTACCCCATCCATGGAATAAGCCCATAGCCGTCGATACAAATTATGACAAAGAATTTCAGGCTCCCCCGCGGCGCGCTGTGCGCGCCGTGGGGCAATCACGGCAATAGGAATGGGACGCCCCTGTCGCCATTGCCACAGCATCACTAAGTTTCTAGCGTAGAGGTTATAACTGCCGTGGCCATATTGTTCGCAAATATAAAGCTTGTTTTCTTGGCGAGAAGCCGTAGCCGTCAGTCAAACGACGGATGAGCAGGCGGCGCGATTTCGCGAGGGGCTGTGCTTTTTCCCGATTAAATTTTGGAGGAATCATGGCTCAAAGTGCAGACACGACGGACGGCTTTTCCACATTACGGCGGATATTTTTTCCCATCCACACCTATGAGCTCAAAAAGGTGCTGCCGATGGCGTTGATCTTTTTCTTCATCTTGACCATCTATTCCCTGCTGCGGAACGTAAAAGACGCACTTGTGGTCACGGGACCCAACTCTGGCGCGGAGGTGCTTTCTTTTTTGAAGCTGTTCTGTGTCACTCCGGCGGCCGTCATTTTCCTGGTAGTCTACGCCAAGGCCAGTAATTTGCTGGCCAGCGAAAAGCTTTTCTACGCCACCATCGCGCCCTTCATCCTCTTCTTCGGCCTATTCGGCTTCGCCATCTATCCGCATTTGGATTTTTTCCAGCCTTCCATCGCCCGCGTAGCCGCCTGGCAGGAAGCTTTTCCCCGCTACCGCTGGCTCATTGCCATCGGTGGCAATTGGACCTACTCCCTCTTCTACATTCTCGCCGAGTTGTGGGGAAGCGCCATCATTTCGCTATCCTTTTGGCAGTTCGCCAATCAAATAACCAGGGTCAGCGAAGCCAAGCGGCACTACGCCTTTTTCGGTTTAATGGCCCAAACAGCCCTGCTGCTTTCGGGTACCATCGGCGAGTCCGTGGCCAAGGCCGGTTCCCTAGCCGCCAAGGCGGACGTTTGGGGCAGCTCCCTCCGCTGGCTCATGGGCATGGTGGCGCTTTTTGGAATCTGTATCATGGCCATTTACCGCTGGATGCACCTGCGAGTGCTGACGGATAGACGCTTCTATGACCCAGGCGTGGCCCGCAGCTCCAAAAAGAAGTTGACCATGACCTTGGGGCAGAGCTTCAAAACTATCTTTACGTCCCCATACCTGGGCCTGATAGCCATGCTTGTCGTCTCGTACGGCGTCAGCATAAACTTTGTGGAAGGCGTCTGGAAAAGTCAGCTAAAACTGCGGTACCCGAATCCCAGCTCCTACAACCTCTTCGTGAGTCGACTCACCCTCGTCACGGGTCTCGTTTCCATGGCAATGATGTTCGTGGGCGGCAACATCCTTCGCCTATTTCGCTGGTTCACGGCCGCCGTCATCACGCCGACCATGCTGCTACTCCTGGGAGGGGCCTTCTTCATGTTTGTGCTTTTCAAGGGCAACATGGAGGCCTTTTTATCCAACGTTGGCATTTCTTCCCTTGTGCTGGCCGTCTTCTTCGGCGCCGTAGTCAACGCACTGGTGAAATCCACCAAATACGCTCTTTTCGACCTCACCAAGGAGATGGCCTATATCCCTCTCGATGAAGAAATGAAAGTAAAGGGCAAAGCGGTCGTGGACGTGCTGGGCGGTCGCTTTGGAAAGTCCGGCGGAGCTGGCTATCAGGCTGTCCTTTTCCTTCTTATGCCGGGCGCGACCTACTTTCAAATAGCGCCCTTCGTCGCCGTTGCTTTCTTTGTGATCTGTGGCCTTTGGATATTGTCCGTGAAGGGCCTTAGCCGAAAAATTGAGGCCATTACGACGAAGAAGGCCGAAGAGAAAAAAACGGCGGCGGCCTAGGCGAAATTTCATTTTCCCGTGCGCCAGACGACGCGTATGTGGCGCGGAAGGGACGCCGTGCAGTGGGTGAGGGCCGTGCGTGTCTGTTCGCCTCGGCCATGAAGGCGTTAGCCGCGACGTGGGGCGCATTTTTGCCTTTCGCTCTTGCCTTCTTTATCCAAAGGCGCCAACAGTAGCGGCGGCTTCCATAGTTCAATGGATAGAACACCGGTCTCCGGAACCGGTGATTTGGGTTCGAATCCCGATGGAAGCGCCAGATCTAGAAAGGAAAATCGGCACATGCGCTTGCCGATTTCAGAATGAAAGAGCTGACGAAGTATGGCCGTGGTTCATTGCGGGAGTTGTGGGTCGTTGCGTGGCCGCTGGTAATTTCTTCCGCCGCCAATATGTTCATGCTGGTCGGGGACCGAATCGTACTTGCCCACTATTCCGCTAGCACCTTCAATGCTAGCTTGGGCGCGATGCCTTGGATCTGGACCGCCTTTGTCCCTCTTTTGACCATCGTTAACATCGCGGATGTGCTGGTTGGCCGTTTTAATGGCTCCGGCGAACACGGACGTATCGGGCCCACGGTCTGGCAGATGCTATGGTTTTCCGCCGTACTGTTGGTCCCGCTCGGCATCGGCGGCTGGTTCCTAGCGCCACATCTGCTGGAGCAGAGCTTTCGGGAGCTAGGCACGCCTTACATGCGCGTACTTTTTCCTAACGTAGCCATCTCTTTGGCTTCTTTTGGAGCACTTGCCGCGTTCTACACGGGCCGCGGCAAAACCCGCTTCGTCCTTGCCGTCTCCATCGGCAGCAACCTACTCAATGTGATCCTAGACATTATTTTAGTCTTTGGCATCGGCCCGTTCCCGGAAATGGGCATCGTAGGGTCCGCCGTCGGCACGGTCGTCGCCACGATCCTATCCTTCTTCCTCTTTTTTGTTCCCTTTTTATCGAAAAAAAACAACAAGGCGCACCGCACCAGAGATTTGCGCCTCAATGGTCATCTTTTCGGCACTTGCCTACGCATCGGTACGCCGAACGGCTTTGCCGCCTTTATCAATTTTGCCCTCTGGAGTTGGATCGCGCAAGTAATGGCCCATTTTGTTCCGGCGGAAAATTTTACCGCATTCGGCGTCAGTCAGTCGGTCTACTTCTGCATGCTTTTTTTTATCGAAGGGATTTCCTTCGGCGTCAGCATAATCGTCTCTAATGCCTACGGGGCTAACAATTGGGACGCAATAGTTCGCAACAATCACTCCTGGATGAAGCTAGCCGCGCTCGCATTTGTGGGCTCCTTTTTGCTCATGGTGCTTTACCCGCGGCCACTTCTCGCAATCATTTGCAGCGGAGCGATGACAAAGAGTTTTTACGACACTTTGCGGATCATGCTGCTTCTTTCCTGGATCGCCATCGCGACGGAAAGCATCACCCTCAATCTGCGGCAGACCCTAACCGCTTTTGGCGACACTCGCTTCACAATGTTGGTAAATATCGTCTCCTATAGCGGCATCGTTGTCTTTCCCTCCTACATCTTTTTGCGCAGGACCCATAGCGCCGCCTCTTTCCTCGCCGCCGAGGCCGTGAGCAACATCGTCATGCTATTTCTCTACAGCATTCGCTTCCGCCGCTGGCTCCGGCTGCGGCCGGCTCCTCCCGCGAACTAGCGAATCATTGTCCGGCCCTCACGTCGGAGATCATTATCTTCCATTTCCTTGCAGCTTTGCACGGTCCAATCGGAGCCGGGTCCTCTTTTTCCGTTCTTTCCGTGATTGCCAAAGCGCAAACTCCGCCGTATACTCCCGCCGTGTCTTATGGTGTGTGTGGATGCAATTGACCTCGTTGTGCAGCTCTCGCACGCGGGGAATAGCAGCACGCCTATTTGTACGTCTAAGGTAACATCATCGCCGCCGTCCGACATACAAACAAGTTCGGAAACTCGGCACAAAAAACCCCGGCCTTCCGCCTCATCGACAGAAATTCGAGCACAGAGCGCCGCACAGGTAACGGCTGCAGTAGACAGATGTTTTTCAGCAAATAACAGCAGCATGCTCGCTGCATATGTGACTTTCAGAGAAGCGGCCGAAACGCAGCCCTTCGACGTCGCATTCGGCGGTAAAGACGGAAAAACAATTGCCGCAAATGACGTTAAAAGCGCTGAAGATGTCGCTTTCATTTGCGTGCGCGAATCCAATGGAAAATCAGCAAATGTTTTTGTCGGAGACGAAAAAAATTTGCCCCTTGCAGAGGGCTTCTTGAGGCGAACGGGCGAGACGACAGAAGTTCGCTTCTTCACGCCACAAAATCCCAATCCGCCAAAACGGAAGATGATAGCGAACGGGGAGATCGCATCTATTATTTTGTCGGTTGTTGGGAAATTGGGGCTCACCGCCGGATCTGTGCTCATTAGCGGCACTTTAGGCGCCCTTATTGGCGGGCATTTTGTCCTTTATGCCGGCTATTGGATCGCTATCTCGCTCGGCATTCTCATCTTTTTCATCGGCATTGGCTGTGAAGTTGCCGCCAAGATATTGGCCTAGCCTGCCGAACCGCTCTTTTCGGACAATGGGCCTGCGGGAACGGCGGAATTTTCCCTCTTGCCATCGCGCGGTGAAGCGTTGCTGTAGCCATTCTGCTCAGGTGGTGGAATCGGTAGACACACACGTTTGAGGGGCGTGTGCCGCAAGGCGTATGGGTTCGAGTCCCATCTTGAGCACCGGAACGGTGGACAGAGTAGACGGATAGATCAAATTTTTAAGTTCCGCCCGATGCGTCGGTTTAGCTTTTCGCTTTACCACCGGCGCAAAAACGGCTAGCATAGCCCCCATGAAGGTGCACGAGTACCAGGCCAAGGAGCTGTTGGCTCTCTATGGCGTTCCGGTCGAACGCGGAGTGACGATCAAAGCCCGAAACGAAATTGAAGCTGCCCTCGATCGACTGGGGCCAATGTCGCGCTACGCCGTTAAAGCTCAGGTACATGTCGGCGGCCGGGGCCTGGGCCGCTTTGTGGACGGACTCGAAGGCGGCGGCGTGCAGCTTGTATCCGACCGGGAAGAGGTCATCCGCCTGGTGAACCGCATGTTGGGCAATCACCTCGTCACGAAGCAAAGCGGGCCCGGTGGGGCGCCGGTTACGGCCGTTTGGGTAGCAGAAGTCATCGACCCGCTGGTGGCGCAATTTTACGTGTCTATCTTGCTCGACCGGAAGGCACAGCGACCGGTCATGCTGGTCTCGCGAGAAGGGGGCGGAGAAATCGAAGATCTCGCCGAAAAATGTCCGGAAAAAATTCTTCGAGAGCACATCCATCCCACCTTTGGTCTGGAAGAATTCCAAATCCGCAAATTGGCCTTCCGCCTGGGACTAAAGGAAGGTGCTCTGATGGAGGGTTTTAGTGCCACGCTCAGGGGCATGTGGCGAATTCTGTGGGAGAAGGACGCTTCTCTCGTAGAAATTAACCCGCTCGTCCTCACCGCCGCCGGCCGGCTGGTGGCCATCGACGGGAAAATCAATTTTGAGGACAATGGACTTTTTCGCAACGAAGATGTTCGAGCCCTGCGCGATATTGCCCAGGAGGATCCGAAGGAGGTGCGGGCGTCCCAATTCGGACTCACCTACGTAGCCCTCGACGGCATCGCCGCCTGTCTCACCAACGGCGCCGGTATGGCGATGGCCACCATGGACATGCTCAATTCCTGCGGCGTCCGCCCGGCAAATTTTCTCGATTTGGGGGACAATTCTCCCGTCGAGGCCATTCGGGAAGCCTTTCGGATTTTACTGTCCGATTCGCACGTAGAATGTCTGGTGGTCAACATTTTCGGCGGCGCCATGCGGGGAACCATGGTAGCCGAGGGAATCCTCAACGCTTTGGCCGGAGAAAAATTGGCTAAGCCGCTCGTGGTGCGCATGGAGGGCGCCGAAGCAGAAGAGGGCCGGAACATGCTGCGAGAAGCAATTCCGCAGGCACATTTTGCGAAAAATCTGCGCTCGCTCGGAGAGATGGTGCGGGAGGCGACAAAATGCTAAGGAACTGAGCCATGGCCATTTTGGTAGACGAAAATACGAGAATCTTGGTGGCCGGCATCACAGGCAAGGCGGCCACCTTCCACAGCCGCCACTGCCTAGCCTACGGCTCGAAGATCGTGGCTGGGCTACGACCGGGAAAGGGTGGGCAGAAATTCGACGGCACGGTGCCAATCTATGACACCGCCGTAGAGGCCGTTGCCGAACAATCGGTAAATGCGGCGCTGATTTTCGTGCCGCCCGCCGGCGCGGCGGACTCCATTCTTGAGGCCGCAGATGCGAAAATTCCTCTCGTTGTTTGCATTACGGAAGGCATTCCTTCCGTCGACATGCTGCGAGTTCGCGAGCGGCTGCGAGAATTGGGCACCATCCTCATCGGGCCCAACAGCCCCGGAGTCATCAGCCCTGGAAAGACCAAACTCGGCATCATGCCCAGCTACATCCACCGGCCCGGTTCCGTCGGCGTGGTATCTCGTTCCGGTACATTGACATTTGAAACTGTCTGGCAACTTACGGATCGTGCCATTGGCCAGTCTACCTGCGTCGGCATCGGCGGCGATGGCATCCACGGACTCAACCACCGGGACGTCATTCAACTTTTCAACGAAGATCCTGCGACGGAAGGGATTATCATGGTGGGGGAAATCGGCGGCGAGGAGGAAGAGGAAGCGGCAGAGTACGTTCGACGATACGTCAAAAAGCCTGTGACGGCCTTCATCGCCGGCACTACCGCACCGCCAGGCCGCCGAATGGGCCACGCCGGCGCCATCGTTTCCGGAAAAAAAAGTGGCGCCGCCTATAAAATCGCCACCCTCGAAGCGGCCGGCATCGCGGTCGCCAAAAACCCTGGACAAATCGCCGAGACCTACGCCGAGCTGGTCAATTCCGCGAAATAGCGGCCGTTTGGCCAATCGAACTGCTAGCTTGCTCCAGCGCATACCAGTACTCCATGGCCAGATCTTCCGGCCGGATGGAAAGGTCTACGCCAGCGGCGCTAAGTACGGTCAGCCACCGTTCCGCTAGGGCGCGAAGGACTGAATCGCCGATGACGGCCACGGATTTGCGCAACTGCTTACGGCGCATTTGAAAGCAGTGTCTCATAATTTTACAGCTGAGCGGCGAAAAAAGGACCGGATCTGGACGCCGCTGCAGGTGCAGCAGGGTCGACCGCACGCGGGGGCGAGGGTAAAAGCA
>JAIRTQ010000071.1 GCA_031254835.1 Puniceicoccales bacterium
GCAAATGGGACAGATCATCGGTCAGCTGATGGAGAGAAAATTTCGAATGGATATCCCCTTTCTGCACGGTGGATTGAGACCCAAAGGGCGGGACGAGATCATAGAGCGTTTCCAAAAAGATCCGGCGGAAAAAATTCTCATCATTTCTCTGCGGGCGGGCGGCACCGGGCTCAATCTCACCGCAGCGAATAATGTTATCCACTACGACCTCTGGTGGAATCCGGCCGTAGAGACCCAGGCGACGGACCGGGCCCACCGCATCGGTCAATTGCGAACCGTGGCCGTGCGCCGACTCATCACGGAAGGCACCCTCGAAGAGCGGATCGATAGGACAATCGGCAGCAAAAGAAATCTGGCGAATCTGGCAGTCGGATCCGGTGAAAGCTGGATCACGGAAATGTCCAATGAGGACATTTGGCAATTGGTCTCCCTCTCCCGCGCTAACGGCTAGGCGGAGACAATAGTTCCCGCGCCTTTTACCAAAAACGGGGCACCGCTTCTACGGCGAGATCTCCGAAGCCGGCGTAGACACGATTTTCCCCCAGTTCCCAGAGTGCATCGTTAAGGAGCAGCTTATACTCTAGCGGTCCAACTCCTTCCCAGACCCAGCGGTCCGGCCCTTCATTTTTTAACGGAACGCCCCAGTCCCAGCTGAGTCCCGCCCCACGGCCGCGGATGGTCAGCCAGTTGTTGAAGCCAACATCCACGCGGGCAACGATGCGCAGACCAACCGAAGTTGTAATAGCAGAAGATGGCTTTTCGTCGAGCAACTCGCACCGACCGGCTTCCCGCAGCAGTTGACGCATTTCCTGTACCGAACGGCAAAGCTCTGACTGATTAAACTCTTCAAGCGCAGGTGATTTCCTCAGTTTCGCAGTTCTTTTCGCTTTTCCGCCTGTTTTTACCGCATCCACGCATACATTGTAGGAAAGTCGCTCTGAAAAAGCAATGAAATTCGCAACCGCGCGGCCCATTGCGATGGGCCGGAAAATCCATATCGCGCGGGTAAGTCGACGGAATTGCCGTTGACAGGTCCCGCCGTCGATTCATGGCTTTCGGCCGCGGCGGTGGTTGTAGCTCAGTTGGCCAGAGCATCGGATTGTGGTTCCGAGGGTCGCCGGTTCGAGCCCGGTCAGCCACCCCAGCGGCCGTCTGCAGAAACCGGGCAGTTCGGCGTCCGCAGTTGCGAAAAAAATATCGACGGATTTCCGGCAAGCGCATCGGATTACCAGCGCAAAAAAGGTGGCAACCGGCTTCACTTTGGCATCATTCATCTTTGTACTACCCGCCATCATCGTAGGGACCATTATCTTACTTACTGAATGCGGTGAATCCTCTACCTATGCCTTCATGGCCTTCCGAGGACCCGGTGAAGCTGCGCAATCTAGCGAAGTCGTACCGGCGCCCCCTAGTGCGCAGGAAATGGCTATGCGAGCCCAGTTTGCTGCAGAACTCACTGCCGATGGTTACACTTAGGAGTACGCGGAAATCTATGCGGATATGCGCATGAGTCTTCGCAATGACGCAGCATGATCCAGCGCGCTGCAGCAACTTGAGAGGGCTCGGATATGGGATTTCCTAGAAATAGCAAGCGGGACCATATCCGAATTTTTTAGACTATGCAGCACGGTCCCCGGCCGGTATTTTCTTGACGATATCGAGCCGGAGCGTTTAGCGGCAGAACACCGATGAATTTTTTAATTCCTGTGGCATTAGCCGTAGCGAAGCGCTAAAATTATTCGCCCTACTGCAGGCCTTGACCGTCGAAGTTTTCGAAAGAGCTAATTTTCCTGGCGTAGACCGTGAAGATGAAACGATCCTAATTCTTAGGACCGAATCTAATGTGGCAATGGCACACGCCGTAGATACAAACAGCGAAAGTGATATCGACGAAAGACAATTACGGCAGCTGCCGCATCCCCCACTTGTCTGCGCGAGTCTGGCTGGCAGAAGACTATTTTGCCATTATGGCGATGTGTTTACTGCCATTATTGTCCCCTTTCACCGCGTTTGTGGAGGCTTTTTTTGTTGGATGGCGTATTGGTCTGTAGCGAGTACAGCGGAATTTCCGTTCAAATGGATGGCATTCCCATAAGTGAAGTTGGCACAATAGGGATCAGTTATGACGGCAGACAGTTGTGTGGAACCACATTCCACAATGAATGCCTATATTTGCGACAGTTATGGGGGTGAGTGCTGGAAACTATAACGATGGAATTACAAAAGGTGGAATGGATACAATTGGAGGGGTGATACCCCGCGCTACGCCTCGTCCTGGACGATCACGTTGGATATGTTATCACACCGGACTGGAATGGTTTACTGGATGGTTTCGTTCCCATAGAGTCCATCGATGGATGGAGGATTGGCATTGCTGCCCATCATCACATTCACCGGCGGCGTCACGGATCGCCATCTGGCCGGGCAGCTGCTCTACGGCTGCAGCGATGACCCGAAAGTCCTTTCTGCGGTCCGCGAATTTTGGCAGGCTATCAATGCGTCGAACGGATTTCGTATTGGCATTCGTCCTCTTCCTTCGCCCGCTCCCAGCGAGGCGGAGGCGCCGCCGACCTCACCGTGAGATCAGCCCACCGCCTGCCCGGCGAAAGGCATCCGAACGGCACCGCCCGTGTCGCCCCGAGCACTGTGGCTATCATCCTTTACTGGAGCCGGATGTCAGGATCGAACTGACGACCTTCCGCTTACAAGGCGGGTGCTCTACCGGCTGAGCTAATCCGGCACTCCTGGTACCTGACCGGGGACTCGAACCCCGAACCAATTGATTAAGAGTCAACTGCTCTGCCAATTGAGCTAGTCAGGCGCCACGTCATTTCCTATGGGGCAGCGGCGGCGGCACAGCAAGCGAAATTTCCGCCGGCCAGCTAACACGGAAAAGAAAAAGGACGGCCGTGGTGGCGAGAGGCGGAATCGAACCGCCGACACAAGGATTTTCAGTCCTCTGCTCTACCGACTGAGCTATCTCGCCGAATAATCCCTTCCTGAACAGGGCGGATGCCCTGTCAACGCCATTCGCCGTGCGAATGGCACTTTCAAGAAAAGTAAAATTTTGCTAACGCCGGACAATTTTTATCCTTTTCTGCCAATCCGGAGAGATCATGCGCCCGTGGAGGCTATTGAGCGGTTCTTTTCGGGGATTATCGACATGTGGGATGGCATAGGAGATCCGATACGTCTTTCGGACGTACGGGAGGACATTAGTCCGTCGAAGCTTCTCATAACGGTCTGCTGTGCGCTTTCCCTTTGCGCCGGCATCGTCGGCATCGCCCTTTCCTACACGGTTCCTGCCCTAATCCCCTTGCTTTCTCCCAGCTCATTCTTTGCCCTTTCTTGCCTGCTCATTGTCGTCGGCTTCGTGGGACTCGTGTTGAAAGCACGCCTCTGCATGCCACCGCCGATGACTGATCCAATGGCGTCTGCCGACATCCCCGATGAGTATAGAAGATTCCTTCCCTCCTAAGGGTGGTTGCCTAAGGTCTTGCCATTTCGGCTTCCAGTGTCCGTCGTCGCCGCAAAGGGAAAAATACGGTTGTCGTTCGGGTGTTTGACAGGTCAGTCGCTGCGCCTACGCTTGTCCAGCTTGATGAATCGTCGGCGCTATTCCTTTTGGGCCCTAGCGGGACTATTTTTCCTTTGTCTATTAGGCCTGTGGCTGCTACCGGCCGCACTCAGAATTAGCGCAAGAAATGCCCTGCAAGAGCTGCAGGCGCCCATTTGGTCCGGTTCTGATGCACTGTGTCGGGTCCTCGCCAGCGGGTCTCTTCGGGCCCAGCCGAAGGAATGGCTGGAGCGACAGCTAGTAGAACTTTCTCGTTCTCTTGAATGGGAGCGACTTCAAGAGCGGATTTCGGCAACTGAATCGGCTCTAAATAATAAAAATTCTTTTGCGGAAGAAAATTTCCTCGGCGATTTTTGCCTACTCTATGTCCGCGTCCTACGTCGCGATTCTAAGGCCTGGTGGCGAGAGCTATTGCTTTCTGCGGGGACAAAAGATTCCGTGCAAGAAGGTAGCGCGCTGGTGTGCGGCGATCACTTAGCCGGGAAGGTGTTGGCCGTCTTTCCGCGGCACAGCGTGGGCCTACTGGTGACGGACCCCCGCTTCCGCGCCATCGTTCATGCATTCGGCGACGGCCGGCCGCTGGTCTACGAAGGTGTTGCGCAGAGTGGGTTCGGTCCACCCATCGGCCGCGTTTCCTGTGTGCCCAGGGAATTACGCACCTCCCCACAAAAGCCGCTACAAATCGTAACATCTTCTCTTAGCGGATCATATCCGGATGGTCTTGCGGTGGGCGTAGTATCCGAGCTACGCCCCAGCGGCGATGGTATTTTTCAAGAAGGAACGGTGCACCTATGCCCACAACTTTCCGGCATCCGTGAGCTTGCCATGCTTTTACAACGAGCGAGGCTTCCACTTGCCGAAAGAGCCGCCCAGGCGCCCTCCCGCGCACACCCTACAACGCCTTGACGTTTGCGCCCGGCACCGCATTTCGCGGCCATCGACGGATCGAGACTGGGCTACTCGGCATCATCTAACGTGCTTTCTGTCTTTTTCTTTGGCGCGCACGCACTTTTCACCTGCAGCGGCGGCAACTTGTGACGCGCCAAACTGCCAGCAGATTCTGGCTCCACAGGACTGTCGGCGAATTTTGGATACACCGGACAGTCAGAAAAGCGCTCCGCAATATCCCCATTGAGTTGGATTTCCAACAAGTCTGAACTGATTATTGTTCGCAGAGAAGGCACCTTAGCCACGAGTTTCATGTGCACGACGAGTAGAACTTGATTAATTTCAAACCAATTGAACAGCTTTGCCAGTAGAATGCGACGGCCCAAAATTTCAGAAATGCATTCTTCAAATTGGTCTTGGCGGATATATTCTTCCTCGGAAAGGGAATAAACACTTCGTATCTCATTCACGATAATACCGCCTACGAGCATGCTCGATCCAAAGATCCCGCGGAATGGTGTGGTCAATCCAAGCACCAGCGAATTTTCTCTTCCGTCGGTAGCTAGCACGCGCAAGGGAACTCCGGGCATGGAAACACAATAGAATTTGTTACTTTGATCGTAGGCGAAACGGAAATGTTGTTCATCGACGAATACTGGGAGCGTACTTTCCGGCAACGCCGCAGGCAGAAAGGGTCCGCCTGCTCCAGACGTCACCGAAGAGGCTCGGGAGGCAATTGCCATGCTTGCGTCGGTAAAAATTCGAAAAAGCGCTCCTTCCTCCGTAACATTACGAAACACAATTTCCCTAGCAAGGAGACCGGAAAGGAATCTTTCTATCCGAGAAGAAGTCAAAACGAGGCATCGCGGATACAGTTTCCACATCTCTCCCAGTATGCTGCCGTCCAACGGTACGAAAAGGCTTTGGTCAGCCAAGGGATCCTCAGGCACACAAAATCGCACAAACCCATCTTCATCACAGCACCGTGGGGAAATGTTTTTGGTCCGTATGCCATGAGCCACGAAGAAGGGCGTCCAGCCTCCTTCGGGATTCTCCACATGGACCACGCGATAGCCGCGCCGCTCTACCACGGGCGGCACACTTTCTGCAAAACTAACACTCATAAGAGCCTTATACGCAGGGAGAAGAAATTGTCCATAGAAATTTTACAAAGCCGGCAGCCGGCCCAAGACCTTTGCCCTCCTTCTCTCCGGCGAAGGTGGCCCCATCGGGTCGCTATTTGCTAAATTATTTCCGGAAATCTGAGAGCCACTGCCCGTTAGCCGAGTGTCAGGCTACCGCCCAAGATGGTGTAGCAGTGGGTGGTGGTGGCGCCTTCCTGGGTCCCCTGCACGCGCCGCAGCACGGCCGGCGAAAGGACAAATGTCCTCTGCGTCAGGCCTTCGCTGACCAGCGTGGCGGCACCTTCCAAATCCAATAGGCCGGTGCCGTGGCTCAGAAGAAATTCCGTAGCGGCGGCCGAAGACGGATGGCGCCGCAGCACGGAAAACTGCAATTCCGTACGCCGGTTCCCCCTATCGATGGGCGCGGCGAAGGTTCCACGCAGCGATGCGGCAATTTGCACCGTTCCAGCCACTTCTAGACTGACGGCAAAGGGCTCCTCCTCCATGTCCAGCCCTCCAGCAAGGGCTAAATTTCCAAACAGCAACTTCATAGCGCCTCCTCCCGGTCGGGACGCAAAAAAGCCTGGGCCAGAAAACGTAGTTCGATCTCCAGTCGGGTACTCTCCGGAAAATTTTCTGTAATTGTCCAGGGCCGTTCTCCCGCTGGCAGTAGGCCGTGGCTCAAATTTCCCTGCGACAGGGCTGCGCCGGCCAAAATTTTGTGGATGCATTCGGCCACTTCCAGCGCCCGCCGGTGGCCACGGTTCGCGCCGATGTCCTCCACGACCCGCACCTGCAGTTCAACGGAGACATCGCAGGGCCGCGGCGAGCCGCCACGGAAGCGGAGTGGCAATGGCGGAAGCACGACGACACAGATGCCGAGCGATTCCTGCGCATAGACCCGCAATGCGCTGGCCAGGTCGCTGCTTCGGTAGTTAAGAACCTCTAGGCCAGCCAAATCGCCATGATTTCGAAGGCGCTCGCAGACGCCTTCCTGCAAATTTTCCAAAGCGCTCTCCATTTCAAAGCCCCTCCAACTGACTGCTCCGGATAGGGTGGGGCCGGAAATGTAGGCAGCGGATAGGAATTCCCTGAGAAGGGGACGGATCCGTGGGACAGCTCACCTGCAGCTCGCCACGCTCCACCCGCCGCAGCCGCAGCCGTGCCGTCTCGGCGGCCCGCACCTGGTCCGCCGTGAGTCGAAGTGCCGGCAATCGGCCCTGCAATTTCTCCAACAGCAGGGCGCAGCCGTCAGACCAGAGCTCCTCCGGCACCTTTTCGCCGTCTGCGCTCAGCGGCGCCGTCCGGCCCGTCCGGATGGCCGCCCGCACCTGGGCCAGCACCGATTCCAGCAATTTGGGAAGCGGGTCCGTACCGTCCCGGCCGGCGGCCGCTTCCAGCAAGTTTTTTAGCTGGTCCGGCACCATGTGATCTTCCAAATCTTTTACTCGCAACTTTTTCCATCCGGCCATGGTACTTTCCTTTTTCCGAATTATTGGCGGCCGCCCGCGCAAAGCGCGGGCGGCCTACTTGCCTAGTCGTCGATTTCGCCCTCCGTGACCGCGATATGGCGGATCCCGAGGGGCGACGTTATGATGATGTTGCTGTAGTGCTCGACGGTGATGTCCGTGTACTTGGAATGTTCCTCCACATAGACGCGGAAGTTATTGCCGTCGAATGGCGTGACGAACCTCTTGATGTTGGCCGGTTCGTCCTTGATAATTTCGTTCTGAGCGTTGAACAGATAGATCGCATTGCCCACGATGGGGGTCTTCGCCGCCGCAGAGCTCTGGTAACGGGCGCCGAAAACCCGCACCGCATCGACGAAGAGCTTCCGCGCCAGCTCCTCCAGGTCCATATGGGCCGCCCTTTGAGCCGCCGAGCTGTTCTGCCCGTCGTAGACGTTGGCCCGCACGTCCCAGGCGCCTTCGCCGAAGAGGATGCGGTTGGGACGCAAGCCGGACTCGTTGGCCGCGGCGGACAGGGCCATCCGCAGATCGCCGTCCGGATTTTGACTCCCATCGCTGCCGCCCCAGCTAAGTTCCGTAGCCGTCACGGCCGCATCAAGGGCCGCCACGGCGCGACGCAATTCATTGCGATAGAGCCTTCGCAGCAGGGCCTGGACGTGCCGCTCCTGCCAATCGTCGCCGGCCGTATCGTCGTGGTCCACGCGGACGGTCAGCCCCTTATTGAGGGTCTTCTCCATGACGGAATTGCCACTGAAATCCACTCGCTTAAAGGCGGAACCCACGGCTCGCACGTCATCCACTTCCGAGAGAAAAGCTTCTCCGTTTTCCGCCCGTTTGAATTCGAAGCGCTTGCCGACAGAGATGGCCGGCGCCACGAAATTCAACATTTCCTCGACGTTCTCCCGGTCCTTCCAGCCAACCGTAAAGGCGGTCAGCGGTTCCGAGTAGTTGGCCGCCGTGAAGCGGGCCTCGTTGGCGGCGCAGACAACGCCCTTTTCATTGTCTCCCCTATCCTGCGGCAGTCGTTCCATAATTTTTCGTTCCTTTCCATTAGGCAGCCGGCACAGTGATCGCCGGCAGATGGGGCAGCACTTCGATCTGGTCACCGGCCGCCTGGGCGCTACCGATGGCGATTCCAAGACGTATGAACGCGCCACTGCCCACCTGCACCTTGCCGGCGGCGGCGGGGGCAAGAAGGGCCCCCGGCTGGATCGCGCCGGCCGCCACCATCAGGACCGTGCCGTTCCCGCCGATGAAACGCACGTTAACCGGGTCGCCTACTGCCGCTTCGTCCGTGACAGTCCCAATTGGCACGTTACTTACGCCGCAGGGTTTCACCTTTCCAGTAATCCCGTCAAAGCAGGCCAGCAGATGACGGACGGAAAAGGATTCCGAGGCGGTGAATGTACAGTCACCGCCGTGAGTACCGGCGGCGCAGTTGGCAATTTTGAGTAAGTGTTTCTTTTTCATAGAAATTTTTTCGTGAGATGCTGCTGTCGAATTTCGGGCATCGACCCTTTTTCGCTACAACTCCAGTTTAGCTCCACATCCCTTTTCGAATTTTTGTCCGCTGTTCCCGTCCCCTCCGTTGGTTCCGGCGCCTTCGTTTCTTGTCAGCAACTCGTTCCACTTTTGGCTTGCCGGGCGGACAGGCACCCCTAGCGCTGATCTCGCTGGCTGGTCCCGTTCGTCTAGTCCGGCCTAGGACACCGGATTTTCATTCCGGCAACAGGGGTTCGAATCCCCTACGGGACGCCAGAGGCGGGGCTATCGACCCATTAAAATTTCCTCTTGCTCTTCAACGGACGCCTTCTAGACTCAATTTGCTGGGCTGTGACCCGCATTTGAGGTTTTATCATGGCTACAGATTTGGATTTGACGAAGGAAGAAGAGGAAGAAGATTTGGGAGACACGGCGTTAGAAGAGCCGGAAGAAGAAGAAGAAGAAGAGCCGGAAGAAGATGAGGAGGAGAAGGAGGATGTGCTGGAAGAGAGGGAAGAGCAACCAGATGCGAGAAAATTTCCCGAGCTTGAATTTGCCCCAGAAGAAAAAAATGACGCAATAGAGGCTCCGATTGGGGGTGTCGCGGAGCAACCGTCAGACGAGACGGATGCGGATCCTGCAATGGATGGCGATAGCCCAGAGAGGACCAAAGGCGCCAATTTGTCAGCAAAAGAACCGCAAAAAGCGGCCGCCAGCCCAATTCGAGAGGAAAATAATTTCATTGAGCAAAAAGAAGATAGGTCTGGTGGTGAAACATCGGACGAGGATGCTATGGACATTGCGAAAGAGGAGCTTCAGCAAGATAGTCCGGTGAAGGAAGCTGAAGAGAAAGAGGGTGGCGTGGAGGAGACCTGGCCAGTCCATGAGAGGGCGTTGGCCACGGCAAAGGAGGTTGCCTATGCCGCTTCGACACCCCGTCCTAGGGATGGCTTCGACGTGGGAGCCATCGAAATGACCCTTTCCTTCGACCTCGGCACGCTGCGTCTTTCTCTTCGAGATCTAGAAAGCATAAAAGAGGGCTATTCCTTCCTGCTAGACCGGCCAAACGACGAATTTGTCACCATCCGGGCCAATGGACAACCCATCGGGCGCGGCCGCATCGTGAACATCGACGGCCGCGTAGGAGTGCAGGTCGAGGAGCTAAATGAGCGGTAAAGTTCTTGCGGAGCGCGAATAGATGGGGAAAATGGACCCGAAATGAATCCCGCAGCCAGCTTCTTTACCTACGATCCAATAACAGTCATCTTGCTCCTCACCGTTTTGGGTGTGGCTCCGTTCTTTCTGTTGATGGTGACGTCCTTCGTAAAGATCGTCATTGTCCTTGGCCTGGTCCGCAACGCCCTCGGAACCCAACAAGTACCGCCAAATCTCGTCCTGAACGGGCTAGCCCTCATCATTTCTCTATACATCATGGCGCCGATTGCCAAAGAGACGGTCGCCATCGCCGCCCAAGAGAAATTTTCTATCCAGCGAATCGAGGAGCTGCCCAACTATTTAAAGACCATAGGCGAACCATTGCGAGGATTTCTCCTGCGACACACGTCGCCGAACAGCCGAAATTTTTTTCTGAATGCCGCCGGCCGGCTCTGGCCCAAAGAAGATTTGGAAAAAATGAGCAGCAACGACTTTCTCATTTTGGTGCCAGCTTTCACCGTGAGTGAGCTAACAACCTCCTTTCAAATCGGTGTGCTGCTCTTTCTGCCTTTCATCGCCGTGGACATCGTGGTCTCAAACGTGCTCATGGCATTGGGCATGATGATGATGTCCCCGATGACTATCTCTCTGCCGTTCAAACTCATGCTCTTCGTGCTGGCAGACGGCTGGTCCAAGCTCATCGAAGGTCTGATTCTTACCTACCGCTAGGCCGGGTCGAGCTGGTGCTGCAGTTCGGCCGTCAACTCTTCCGCGGACAGGCGCGCCTGCTCGCCCGTGTCCCGGAAACGGAGCGTCACCGTGCCATTCTCCAGCGACTCGAAGTCCACGGTCACGGCGAAAGGTGTGCCGATTTCGTCCATGCGGCGGTAGCGGCGGCCGATGGCGCCGGATGCATCCCAGGCCACATTCCACCGGCGCTGGAGCTTCTGAAAAATTTCGCGGGCGGCCGTGACCAATTCGGGCCGGTTCTTCAGCAGCGGAAGCACGGAAAGCTTGATAGGAGCCAAATGCGGGTGAAGCCGAAGGATCGTCCGTTTTTCTCCATCCATTTCGTCCTCGTCGTAGGCGGAGCAGAGGAAGGCCAGAAAAGCCCGGTCGACGCCGACGGAGGGCTCGATAACGTGGGGTAAGTAACGCCGCCGGCTCTCTTCTTCGAAGTATTCCAGCGACTTGCCGCTGTGCTCCTGATGGCAGCTGAGATCGAAGTTGCCGCGGGCGGCAATTCCTTCCAATTCATGCTCCCCGAACGGGTAGCGGAATGTGATGTCCGTGCAGGCGCGGGAGTAGTGGGCCAATTTTTCCTTCGGATGCACATCCGTGCCGAGCAGTTCCTCTCGCAGGCCCAGGGACCGATACCAGCGCAGTCGAGTCTCAACCCATTGGCCGTGAAGAGTTTGCCAGTCAGCATCCGGTTCGATGAAATATTCCAATTCCATCTGCTCGAATTCGCGAGAGCGAAAAAGAAAATTTCTGGGCGTGATTTCATTGCGAAAAGCGCGACCGATCTGGGCAATGCCGAATGGTACTTTTATTCGGCTGGAATTCAGCACGTTTTGAAAATTTACGAAAATGCCTTGAGCCGTCTCCGGCCGCAGATAGGCAGTGGCAGCGCCGTCGCTGAGAGCGCCCACCTGCGTACGGAACATGAGATTGAAGGACCGCGGCGCAGTGAGCGTGCCGACTGTGTCGGTGGCTGGAGAGGGAATTTGGGCCAATTCCTCCTCCGTTGCCTCAGAAACGGGTCGCAAGGAAATAGGATTCGGACAATTTGAAGAAAGCTCTTTCGGCCAGCGCTTTTTGGCTTTTTGGAGAGCCTCCGTCGCCATGTCGGGCCCTTCCAACAGCGAAACATAGCCGAGCAGTTCCCCTTCCCGCCGCACGGCCGCAAAGAAAAGTTGATCCGCCCGATAGCGCATACCGGACTCGCGACAGTCCACCATCGGGTCCGAAAACCCCGCCACATGGCCAGACGCTTCCCACACCTTCGGGTTCATGATAGTGCTGCAGTCGAGGCCAACCACGTCCTCCCGTAGTTGCACCATTTCCCTCCACCAGAGGTTCTTAATGTTGCGCTTCATCTCGCAGCCGAGCGGACCGTAGTCGAAGAAGCCTCCGATTCCGCCATAGATTTCCGAAGAGGGAAATACGAAGCCCCGCCTCCGGCAGAGGGATAGAATGGCGTCCACTGGGATGGCCTATGGGCGAGAAATTGGTGAGCAAGCCATTTTTGCCTATTACCTACTCGGTTCGCCGTCGCGGCGCCAAGAAAAAGAACAATGAGCCCAACAGTAAAATAAGAGAATAAAACTGTCCGCGAGAGATATTTAAAATGAGCGGCGCGTCCGGCTCCCGAAAAAATTCCACTAGGAAACGGAGCAGGGCGTAGGTCAGCAGGAACTCTCCGCAAAGGCGGCCCAGTCGAAGCGGCGGCCGTCGCCAAAAGCGCAGTTGGCAATAGAGAAACAGCAGCAGACCCTCCAGCAATGCCTCGTAGAGCTGGGACGGATGGCGGGGCGGAATCTGCTCTAAGGGCAAGCCCAGCGCCGATTGGGGGAAAATGACGGCCCAAGGCAAGGAGGAGACCCGGCCGTAGACTTCGCCGTTGATGAAGTTAGCTAAACGACCCAGAAAAAAACCAACGGGCGCCAGCGAGGAAGCGACGTCGGCGAGGGAGCGCAGGGGGATGGCCCGACTCCGGGAAAAGAGAATTAGGGCCACCAGCACCCCAAAAAAACCGCCGTGGCTCGCCATGCCGCCGTGCCAAATCCGCAGCAGCTCCACCGGATCCGTTCGGACGCCAGGAATGCCGTAGAGCAACGCGTAACCGACCCGTCCACCGATCATCACTCCTAAAATAAGATAGCTAAGAAATGGACCGCACTGCTCCAGCGAAAATGGGAGTCGGCCCTGACGGCCGTAAATGTTCAGTATAAAGACGATTGTCAAAAAAGTCAGCACGTAGGCGAGGCCGTACCAGTAAAGGCCAGGAATAGGCCAGCGGGAGGGAAAGTGCACGAGGATGGGATCAAAGTCATGGACCCAATGGCCGCCAATACGCATGGATACCCCTATGCTCTCTTTTAGTAGCTATCAAGCGAAGAAATTGTGCAAAATTCACGGCCGCCAAACCAACCCGTAGGGATTTCGCACAGATCGGCTCCGATCAAATGAATTTACTTATTGACGCTAGGGTCTGTCCTCATAAAAAATTGTTATCTCTGGGCAGCCTGTGGGCCCATGAAAAAGGAATCAGCGACGTATTCATCTCGCGCGGCCGGGACGGCTGCCGACAACTCACGTGATATGCACGCGGTGTGTCGTTGCCAGGTGATTGCGAGCTTACTGTGGTTGTTGACGACCCTGTTGGATGCGGTAGGACCATCAATATCGATGAAATGCGATTCGATCTGCTGCCGAAGCGGCGTGTTTTGGCGGAATATGAGCTTCAGGAAGGTAAATCGCTTTTCTTCTGCGGCAGTGGTGCCCCGAGACTGCCGAATTGGCACTATAAAGTGCCTTCGCGGCCAGTGGTCGACGGCGATGGCCAACCAATGCCTGACTTGTGGTATTTTGAAACGGACTACGCGGGCGACATAGAGTACAAGATCAAGTGTGTTGATGTGGCTACCGGCGCCGAAGTCTGGGAGGGCTGTCACGGCAATCGTAAACTTCCCGTTTAGGTCCGATCCAAGCTTTCTCTGTCCAGACGGTGATTTCCTACGGCCCAAAATGGCCATTGCCAGCTGAGAAATTTTTTCAACATTAGGGGAAATGGCTGCCGAAGACTCTCCACTGGATCTAGAAGAGATTGGGCGGGTGGCAGAAATGATGGAGCGGTTGGGACTTGTCGTGCTGGACGTGGAACGGTCTGGCTACAGACTGCGGCTAGAGCGACGACGTGGCGATGCGGTGGCTCCTGCGGCCACGGCTGCCTATTCCGCACCGACCGCACCCATCGGACCAGCGGAAGTGTGTGAGGTGACCTTTCATACGATTTATTCCCCCATGATCGGGTCCTTTTACCGCTCCCATTCGCCCGGGAAACCGGCCTTCGTTGAGGTAGGCAGCTCCGTTTCCATAGATACGACCGTTTGCATCATCGAGGCCATGAAGGTGATGAATGAGATTCCCGCCGATGTGGAGGGAGTTGTGGTAGAGGTGCTGGCGAAGGACGGCCAGGTGGTGGAGTTCGGCCAGCCGCTCTTCAAAGTGGCGCCTTCGAAGTGAGATAGGGCAATGTTCGAAAAAGTACTCATTGCCAACCGAGGCGAAATTGCCGTTCGCATTATCCGTGCATGCAGAGAGTTAGGACTTAAGACCATGGCCGTCTACTCTGAGGCGGACGTGGAATCCCTCCATGTGCATCTGGCCGATGAGGCCATCTGTATCGGCCGCCCGCCAGCTACGGAGAGCTACTTGCGACCGGACCGCATCCTGGCTGCGGCGGAGGTGGGCAACGTGGACGCCATCCATCCCGGCTACGGCTTTCTTTCGGAAAACGCCAGCTTCGCCGAGCAGTGCCGCTTCTGCAACTTGGCTTTCATCGGGCCCAGCCCGGAAACCATCCGCCAAATGGGTAACAAAACGGCCGCCAAGGAAGTGGCGCAGTCGGCGTCCGTGCCCACTGTGCCGGGCAGCGACGGAGTCATAGCGGACGAGGCGGCCGGGCTCCGACGGGCCAAAGAGGTAGGCTTCCCTATTTTGCTCAAGGCAGCGCTGGGAGGCGGCGGGAAGGGCATGCGGTTGGTGCACAGCGCGACGGCATTCCCGAAAGAGTTCAATCTGGCCAGCTTGGAGGCGGAAAAAAATTTTGGCGACGGCCGCATCTACTTCGAAAAGTTCGTCGAGGAGCCCCATCACATCGAGTTCCAGATCCTGGCCGATCGGCACGGCAACGTGGTGCACCTAGGGGATCGGGACTGCTCCATTCAGCGTCGCTACCAGAAACTTGTGGAGGAAGCGCCTTCTCCGTTCCTGAGTTCGGACCTGCGGGAGCGGATGGGTGCGGCCGCCGTGCGCCTAGCTAAGGCATGCGGCTACGAAAACGCCGGCACCGTTGAATTTCTCGTGGATGGGCAGGGCAATTTCTATTTCATGGAGATGAACACGCGCATCCAGGTGGAGCACGGGGTCACGGAGGAGGTGACAGGCATCGATCTGGTAAGCTGGCAGTTGCGCATCGCGGCCGGGGAAAAGCTGAATTTTCGACAGAAAGACATCGCCGTGCGGGGGCACGCCATCGAATGCCGCATCAACGCGGAAGACCCACAGCGG